>JBMNNU010000011.1:0-24001 GCA_050942695.1 Chloroflexota bacterium | reverse complement strand
AGATCGAGCAGGTGGTTGGACTACCAGCCGACGATATCATCTACGCTTCGGCCAAGGATGGCGCGGGTGTGGACGAGATCCTGGAGGCGATCGTCCAGCGCATCCCACCCCCGCGAGGGCACAGGCACCAGCCGCTGAGAGCGTTGATCTTCGATTCCCACTACGACCCTTACAAAGGCGTCATTGCCTACCTGCGCGTTGTGGATGGGGCGTTGACGTCTGGCGACAAGATCCAGATGATGGCCACTGATAGGAACGCGGATTGTCTTGAAGTTGGCGTGTTCCGCCCTCGTTTGACTGCCGTGGGCAAGCTAGACACCGGCGAGGTAGGCTACGTGGCCACAGGCCTCAAGAGTGTGGGAGAGATGCAGGTGGGTGATACCGTCACGCTGGCTGCCGACCCGGCAGATCAGCCGCTGCCCGGCTATCGCCCAATAAAGCCTATGGTGTTCGCGGGGCTATTTCCGGTGATGGGTGAGGATTACGGAGCCCTTAGGGATGCATTGGATAAGCTCCGTCTGAACGACGCCTCCCTGACCTACGAGCCCGAGAACTCCGTAGCGCTAGGCTTCGGATTCCGATGCGGCTTCCTCGGCACCCTCCACATGGAGATCATCCAGGAGAGGCTGGAGAGGGAGTACAATCTCGACCTACTGGTTACATCTCCCAGCGTGGAATATAGGGTCTACACGACTGACGGGCAGGAGATAACAGTGGACAGCCCGTCCAAGCTGCCGCCAGCGGGAGAGATCGAGAGGATCGAGGAGCCATGGGTGCGGGTGAACGTCCTGATGCCCAGCCGGTACATCGGCACAATAATGGAGATGATGCAGGGGCGGCGCGCCGACTTCCTCCGTATGGACTACCTGGATGAACAGAGGGTGATGGTGGTCTACGACATGCCCTTTGCCGAGATGCTGGTGGAGTTCTACGACCAGTTGAAATCGCGAACCCAAGGCTACGCATCCCTGGACTACAGCCACGAGGGCTACCGAGAGTCCAAACTTGTGAAGCTGGACATCCTGGTCAACGGCCAGCCGGTGGATGCCCTTTCGATGATGTGCCACACGGACAAGGCATACCCGCAGGGGCGGGAGCTGGTATCCAAGCTGCGGAAGCTGATACCCCGCCAGATGTTCGAGGTGCCTATCCAGGCTGCCATCGGGAGCAAGATCATCGCTCGCGAGACGATCAGCGCGATGCGAAAGAACGTGCTTGCCAAGTGCTACGGCGGCGACATCACCCGCAAGCGGAAGCTGCTGGAGAAGCAGGCCGAGGGTAAGAAACGGATGAAGCGGGTGGGCAACGTGGACATCCCTCAGGAAGCCTTCATGGCGGTGCTGAAGCTGAGCAACTGATTCCCCATGCAGCGCACTTGGGCAACCGTCCTGTGCCTGTCATCCACCACCTTTCAAAACATCCCTCGACCGCCTGATCTCCGGAACCGAGCCGGGCAAAACGCCGCTTTCGACCTGCATTTCCGGGCTAGATTTAATGTCCGTCGCCCGCCGCTCAAGCGGCGGTCTGAGACGCTAAAGCCCGGTAAACCGGGCTAGGACCGGCTATGCCATGAGGGCGCTTATGACCGTTGATATTTAAAGCCGACATAGCATCCAGGTTAACGTAGTGGCCGGTCTGATCCGACGGATTGGTCGGATCAGACTGATCGGTCGGATCAGACCGGCCACCAGAGATGATGTGCGTTCGGTTATTTTGTTAACGGCCATTAGCGTCCTAGAGCGTCTCAGCTTGGCCTATTTTATGGCCAGGCGACGAGATTAGCGTCTTTTCTGGGAGCTTAGAGCGCACCCGAATAGGGTAAAAGGGTTGGCATGGGATTACCGCGGTGATACCATTAACTATGTACAGGCGCATCGGCCTCGTTACCTGATTTCTCGCACATATTTATCCCCCCTGCGGGCCTGGGCGGCCTACCTCTGCTGGATATCTCAAATTTGAGGTGATGTCATGAATACGCGACAGATCGTGCTAGCAGGAGCTTTGATGGCCGCGGCGGTCGCGCTGCTGTTAGGGGCCTTACCGAACGCCACCGACGCAGCTCCCCCAGACAACCTGTGGGCTTGGGGAGACAACGATCACGGCCAGTTGGGGACGGGACCACAAGCGAGCACCACACTCCCGTCCTGGTGAGCGGGCTGAATGGGGTAAGCGCCATCTCGGGCAGCCATGGCCACACCCTTGCGCTAAAGACCGGCGGTACTGTTTGGGCGTGGGGGCAGAACAGTAGCGGCCAGTTGGGGATCGGAACCGCGGACTGGAACTCACATTCAACACCGGTCCAGATGAGCGGGTTCGCCGGGGCGAGCGCCATCGAGGCGGGCGGCGAGCACAGCCTGGCGATAGCTCCGCCTTCAGCCACGACGCCTACCTCTACCACGATACCCGTTTCGGGTTCGGGTGGGGGCGAGAGCGGGGAGGGAACATGGCGCCCATGGCCTACCCCCACACCGAATCCCAACACAGGAGAGGGGTATGCCAACCCGACGGCTGGAGGATCTATGACCTCCAGAGACAGGAGGGTGACGGTGGATATGCCCGGGGGGGCGGTGGACCGTCTCGTCAAGCTGTGGTACGAGAAGCACTGCGCAACCGAGATAGACTCCCCTTCCGGGTGGCGGTCCGTCGGCTGCCCCTTCGACCTGAGGGCGGTCGATGCCTCGGACGAAAGGGTGAACCTCCACAAGTTCGATCGACCTATCAGTGTCACCGTTCGCTACAGCGACACCGAGGCCGAGGGCCTGAATGAGCTCTCCTTCCGCATAGGCTACTACGACGGTGGGCAGTGGGTGCCGTACCCCTCCCGGGTGGACCCCCAGGCCAACACGGTCACAGCGGATATGAGCCACTTCAGCCTACACACCCTGCTCGGCTCTGCCGCCCCCGTCGGATCAACCATCTCGGGGCTATTGTACTACGACCGAGACGGGAACGGGGAGTACGGCGAAGAGGACTCTCCGATAGCAAACGCCAGGGTGAAGGTTGAATTAGGGGGGTGGCAAGGCTTCACGACGACTGGACCAGATGGTCGGTACACATTCCCTAGCCCGAGCGAGGACGGCGACACCCTCTCCTTCACCCCTTTTGAATCGGTCATCTCCGGATTGCTGTACTATGATCGGGATGGAGATGGAGAGTATGGCGGGGATGACTTCCCTATCGCGAACGGTGGGGTGAAGATTGAGTCTGGGGAGTGTCACGATTCCACGACGACCGGATCGGATGGACGGTACGCGTTCAATGGACTGGGAGAGGGTAGCTACAGCCTGTTGTTGGAGGTGGGGTCCGAGTGGGCGTACACGACGCCGAACAAGATAGATGGGATCGCCCTGACCGGGCAAGCCGACTCCAGGCGGACGGACCTGGACTTCGGCATGTGGTACCGGCTGAGATGAGCCGAATAGACTACTGGGGGTAATAGCAGTAATTGAGCATCGCTGATCTCTTCGACTACTTTCTTTTCGACCTGGATGGCTGCCTCTACCTTCGAGACCAGGTCATTCCTGCCGCTCCGCCAACGCTGGCCGAACTGCGGCGGCTCGGCAAGAAGATTCTCTTCGTGACCAACGATCCCCGGAGCAGCAGGGACTACTACGCGGAGAAGCTGTGCCGCCTGGGTATCGAGGCTAGAACCGACGAGATTCTCAGTTGCGGATGGGCCACGGCCAGATACCTACAGGAGCACCACGATCTTGCGGGCAAGACCGTTTTCGTCGTTGGAAGCGAAGGGCTCAAGGATGAGATGCGCTCAGTCGGCCTGCGGGTAGTGGAGGACAGGGAGGCCATAAAAGCCGACTTCGTGGTCGTTGGAGGGCACGACAAATTCGACTACCGCGAGATGATGCTCGCCAACTTCGCTCTTCGCAACGGCGCCAAGTTCTACACCACCAATAGAGATGCTACCTTCCCCACCCCTGAGGGGCCTGTTCCCGCAACAGGCGCCTGCCTAGCCGCTATCGAGGTCGCGAGCGGACTGGCGGCTATCTCCATCGGCAAGCCAGAGCCCGGTATGTACGAGGTCGCCAGATCTGTGCTTGGCCCCGGCCGAATGGCGATGGTGGGCGACCGGCTGGACTCCGACGTCGAGGGTGGGAAGCGGGCCGGCATCGGCACCGTGCTGGTGCTGACCGGGGTGACAACCCGCGAGGAGGCAGCCCAATCCGGCTGGGTGCCCGACTACATCCTGGACGACGTCGGGGGACTCCTGTCGTAGTGTATGGCCGATATGGTATCATCCATCATATAGATGTTGTATCGCTTGCGGTGATTTAGTGTGATACCCTATCGGTATGAGGGCACGTAAAACTACAAGTAAGATCGCTTCAAAAGCGGCATCCAAACTGAACCGCTACCAAAGTACGGCTGATTCATGGATCGAGGCCCGAACCCTGGGCCGGTTTTTCCGTGCCCTGAAGCGTGAGATCGAGGAAGACGATGTCTTCGGCATGGCGGCCGAGATGGCCTATCGCTTCCTGTTCGCCATCTTCCCCCTGGTGCTGTTCCTCGTAGCATCCCTTGGCTTCGTGGGAGATGCACTCGGGCTGGATAACCTCTACGATCGGGTGATCGCCCAAGCCCGGCCTTTCCTGCCGGAACAGGTGACCGAAGTCATCGACCGGTACGTGAACGGTCTTCTCACATCCCGCTCCAAAGCCTTTCTAACCGTCGGTCTTCTGGGCACTCTTTGGGGCGCCGCCGGAGGGGTTGGCACCCTGATTAAGGGGCTGAATCGGGCATACGATGTTGAGCGTCCTCGTCCCTTCTGGCGCCGGCAGGCGATAGCGCTTCTCGTTACCTTCTTACTTCCAATCACCGCACTCACTCTTCTGGCGACGGCAGTTGCCGGCCGATACCTGGTGGTTTCGTTGGGTGACCAGGTAGGGCTTGGCCATTGGGCTATCGAAGCAATTGCCTGGAGTCGTTGGCCGGTATTAGTGTTGCTGTTGTTCGGTGCCTACACCTTGATCTACCACTACCTCCCCTACTATCCATCCCGCTACCGACACTCCCTACCCGGTAGCGTCTTCGCCACTGTCGGCTGGTTGCTGTTGACTCAGGGGTTCAGCCTCTACGTTTCCAACTTTGGCAACTACGATAAGACCTACGGAAGCTTCGGGGCGATCATCGCTTTTCTGATGTGGCTCTACCTGGTGGGTGTTGTCGTATTGGTCGGCGCGGAGATCAACACGCTGCTTGAGCCTCATACGCGAGCAAAATGGAACGCAAGACGTGGAGGCGGGGAGACGGGGTGACGCAGAGACGCGGGGACAGGGTAACGGACCCCACCCCCAGCCCCAACCCCTCCCCTACGGGGAGAGGGAACATGCCCAGAACTCAGAACCCAGAACTCAGAACCCAGAACCGCCCTCAGGACTCGGGACTCGACACTCAGCACTCAGCACTCAGCACTCGCAGGTAGCTATCGTACCGCTCTTCGGGGATCTCGCCCCGCTCTACCGCCTCTTTGACCCCGCAGTCGGGCTCGCTATCGTGCAAGCAGTTGCGGAACTTGCAATCGAGCGACGGCTCCTCGAACTCGGGGAAGTAGAACCTCAGGGATTGCCTGTCCACCTCCCACAGTGACAGGGAGCGTATCCCCGGCGTGTCGATCAGGTAGGTCGTGTCGTCCAGTTTATGGAGGCTGGATACCGTGGTGGTATGGCGTCCGCGTCCGCTGGCGGAACTTACGTCGGCCACCTGGAGGATCTCTTCCTCCAGCAGACGGTTTATCAAGGATGATTTGCCCACCCCGCTGTGGCCGGTGAGAACCGAATATTTACCCTGGATCTGCTCTCTCAGCTCGCCAATCCCCTGCCCTGTATCGGCTGATGTGTAAATCACCGGTATGCCAAGTCTTTGATAGATGGAGAGGTCGGGTGGGTCTTCCACAAGGTCACACTTGTTGATGCATAGCACAGGTGATACATCGCCGTACCGGCACATGATCAGATACCTGTCCACCAGCCGAGGGTGGAAGGGCGGGAGCGCCACGGAGGCTACGATGACGGCAACGTCCACGTTGGCAGCCAGGACGTGCTCCTCCTGCAGAGACTGGCGAGTTGAATCCCTCCTCTGAGTGCGCATGCGGACCAGCTTAGTCGATCGAGGTAGAATTTGGCGGATGGTGCCCCTGCCACTCTCATCCAAGTCGAAAGATACCCTGTCGCCGACGACGGGGACTTCAGGCAGGGCTCGCAGAATGCGGGGCTCCAGTGGACAGTCCAGGTAGCTACCTTCGTGCAGCACCAGACAGCGGGCTTTGCGCACCTCGGCCACGATACCTGCCCTATCGCCGCTCTTCCCGGCAGCAATTTGTTTTTCCGCCTTTCGCGCAGCCCGGCGAACGGCCTTTTCTACTTTCTCTTGATCATAAGCGCGCTCCTGCTCAGCCCGGGCGACCCGCTTCTGCCCCTGGCACCATTTCCGGATTAGGTGTTCTTTCTCCATGGTGCGCGCTTAGCTTCCTTTGCCCTGGATAGTCAGTTTTGCCCTCCTTTAATGACAGGACTGTTGTGGTCGCGGCGGATGTACGGTTGAGCCTGCCGAGCCGATTGGCAGTTCTGCCTTCGCGTACCGACATCCCTGTTGAATCGGGCCGGCACGGCGGCCGGCCCCTACACCATCGACGTAGAGGCCGATGGCTCTGCCGGCCTTATGCATATTCTAAGGCCGGCGTTGCATCACGAAATATTATTATACCAAGTAGGCTAGCCTTCCCGAGCAAGCCGCACAGCAGCGAGGGCTAGACAGAGGGTCGGGTCTAGCACGGGCACGCTTGCCTCGCCGTCTTGCAGCAGCAGCGGTAGTTCGGTGCAGGCTGTCACAAGCAGTTGGGCGCCTTTAGCCACCAAACTTTCGCCCACCTCCCGCACGGCATCCCGTACCTCTAGCCCCTTGTCCCCGGCCTTCACACTGAAGATAGCCGCCTGGACTCTCTCCTGCTCCTCCTCGGATGGGGAGAGCGGCGTCACTCCCTTTGCCTCGAACCGGTCGTGGTATAGACGAAGCTGGATCGTGGCGGTGGAGGCCAGCATGCCCACCGTTTTCAGGTCGGGGAACCGTCGCATCGCCTCCGCCACCGTCTCGTCGGCGATGTGGAGAACCGGGATTCGAACCGACTCGGCAACGGCCTGGTAGAAGATGTGCGCTGCGTTGCAGGGCATCACCAAGAAATCTGCGCCGGCCTTCTCCAAGTTCTTCGCAGTGGAGACGAGCAGCGGGGTAGGGTCCTCCCCACCATCCAGCACTGCAGCTTGGCGAGAGGGGATCTTAGGGTTGTTGTCGATGATTATCCGGAGGTGTTCCTGGTCGGTCTTAGCGGGTGTGGCGGCAACGATCTTCTGGAACAGGTCCACTGTGGCTTCCGGGCCCATACCGCCCAGGATGCCCACGATCTTCTCGGCCATGGCAGTCTCCTTATCCTCGACGTTTCTGGCGGCCCCTATTATAGCGATAGGATCGGCTGCGTTCATCAGCCGCAACCCCATTTTTCGGGGTACCATAAGATACGTTGGCCAATGTATCTTGACTCCTACTCATAAGCTGTTAAAGTGGAGCAAAGTCACGATCGGATGACGATGAAGGAGGATAGGTAGTATCTCAATGGCGAGAATAGACGATGAGATTTCCATCAAAGGCATACGATTGCGAAATAGGCTCGTACTCCCTCCCATCACCACAGGCCACGCCACGCTCGATGGAGAGGTAACCGACCAACATATCGGCTTCTACAAGCAGAGGGCGCGGGATGTGGGAATGGTTGTGGCTGAGGCATCGGTGATTCGGCCGGACGGCCGCCTGATGCCTCGCAGTCTAGGACTGTGGGACGATGGAAAGATCCCGGGGATGAAGCGGATAGCGCAGGCTATCAAGGGTGAGGGCGCTGTTGCCGTCCTGCAGATAGCCCACGCAGGAGCCCGTTCCGTACCTTGGGATCAGGGGATACTAAGGGCTTCTCCCTCGAACGTCGTCATCGCTCCAGGGCCTGCCCCAACTAAGGTAACTGAGGAGCAGATTGGTGAAATCGTGGAAGATTTCATCTCCTCGGTAATTAGAGCCGCGGAAGCCGGTTTTGATGGGGTAGAGATCCACGGGGCGCACCACTATCTGATCAGCCAGTTCCTTTCGCCTTTCATCAACCGACGAGATGATCGCTACGGAGGGGATGCTGCCGGGAGAGCTACCCTGGCTCTGGAAGTGGTCAAGGGTGTGCGCAAGCAGCTTGGTAGCAGCTTCCTCATCCAGTTCCGATTAGATGCGGTGGAACTCGCAGACGGCGGTAAAAGCATCGAGGAAGGTATTGAGCAGGCACGCCTGCTGGAGGCGGCCGGCGTAGACGTTATCCACTCATCGCTGATCGCACAAATGTTCTGGAGAGAGTCGCGTGACGGCCAACGGTTCCTGCAGTCCACATCAGCGCTGCCGAAAGAGCAGCCTAAGGGTAATGCTGTCCAGTACGCAGCTAAAATCAAAGCTGCAGTCGGGATTCCCGTCATCGCGGTGGGTAAACTGGGGGACGTCGATGTGGCGTCCAGAGCAGTGCAAGAAGGTGCCGCGGACCTAGTGGCGATAGGCCGGCAGATGATAGCCGACCCCGAAACAGCCCGGAAAATCCTTTCGGGTAGGGGTAGCGAGATCATCCAGTGCCAGGAGTGCAACGGTTGCTTCGCCTCTATCAGGAAGGATAACGGCCTGATGTGCTCGGTAAACAAGAACACTTCAGGCCCCGCTGAGTATTAGGGAATAGGCTGAGCCACCGGCACTACACACGCTTAGAGCACGGGTTAAATTACATTCCCTGTGCTCTAACTTTTTCCTAAGTATTTGGCTCGAGATCAGGTGCACAACTGGATCGGCATTTCCGACCTCTACGCCGTCATTTCCGTGGAAGCGGAAATCTAGAGCGATTGGCGCACGGTGTGGTCTGGACCCCCGCTTTCGCGAGGGTGACGAAAGAGACGAGCCCCGACGCTACAGCATTGGACTGTTACACGATCTGGCTGTTTGTGTGAACCAGCCTTTCCATTGTTGATAGGGCGCATATCTTGCTTCTGGGGATGTTCGGCTTGTAGTAAGCATGGCTGTCGGACTCGACTGACGAGATCTTGGATGGCGTCGGGGTGGATGATTGTGAGTGGTATACCGCAATCCCGGCCAGGCAGGCCTTTGGATTGATAAGACGGGCGGTGCAACCATGAATCGAGCTATGGAACCATCCTTCAGTATCGGGAGATTGTTCGGGATACAGATCGGTTTTAGCGTTAGCTGGTTCATCATTTTTGCCCTGGTGACCTGGACTCTTGCGGAAGGCTACTTTCCCGCCCAGCGGCTTATATCGCCAGATTCCATCGTGTGGGCGCTGGCCTTAATCGGAAGTCTGTTATTCTTCGCCTCGGTTCTGGTCCACGAATTAGCCCACTCGGTGGTGGCGCTGCACAATGGCATCCCTGTGACCAGGATAACCCTTTTCATCTTTGGGGGGGTGGCGCAGATAGGGAGGGAGGCTCCAACCCCCAGGGTAGAAGCGGCGATCTCTGCGGCCGGCCCGGCTGCTAGCTTCGTTTTGGCGATCGTCTTTGGATTCGCCTACCTCGTTACAGTAGAGGTTAGCCGGGCAGCGGCAAGCCTGTTCATGTGGCTCGCGTTGGTTAACGGCAGCCTAGCCATATTCAACCTGCTCCCTGGTTTTCCGCTGGATGGCGGACGACTTCTACGAGCCCTTATCTGGTCAATCACGAACGACTTCCGGTCGGCTACTAGAGTGGCGTCTATAGCTGGCCAGGCTGCAGGTCTGTTTCTAGCTTTCTACGGCCTCTCATTGGTGTTCGGGCCAGATGGAATACTGCTGCAGGGGCTATGGCCCGCTCTGATAGGGATGTTTCTATACAATGCCGCTCAAAATAGTTGGCGAGCGTTGAAGTTGACAGAAGACTTAAAAGATGTGACGGTGCAAAACGCTATGGTCCGCGACGTAGTTACCGTTCCAGTTGACTCTTCAGTGAAGGAGTTGGTGGAGAACTATCTGCTGAGACAGCGACATCGCCGCTACCCTGTGGTGGAGGGCGATCGCCTGGTGGGTACCGTCGGTTTTGAGGAGGTTCGGAGCGTTCCGATCGATCGACGTGAGAGCAGCAGCCTCCAGCCTCTGCTGCGACTCGTGGAAGAGCAACCCCCTCTGGAAATAACCGAATCCGGGGATCGAGCGCTGGAGAAGATGGCTGAATTAGGAGCGGAGGAGCTGCCGGTGGTTAGTGATGGACGGCTGGTCGGCATGCTCCGTCGTGATGACTTGCTTGGTTTGGTGCAGATCCGAGAGCATCTCCGTCAATAAGAACACAGGGCTCCGTAAAAAAAGACGAGGGAAAGATTATCGATCTCTCCCTCGCCGGCTATATTCTTGTTTATCTATTTACGCCTGAGCTACCATCTCCGCAGCCTGCTGCGCCTGCTCATCCTCCTGTTTGGGCAGCATTACGCCCATCAGTTTCTGTATCGTCATGGTGTGGCTGCAGAGGCCCCATTTCCTGAAAAAGTTGCAGCTACAGGTCCAGTCCCCGTTGTTGAAAGAAATGGTGTAATTGTCGTGTTCGCCCCTGAACGTGGCGGAAAACTGCTGGAAGTTGATGCGTTCCGGTTCCTGAGCGTAGCGGCTAGCCTTCTGGATCTTTCCTATCAGACTGGAGTGCATTTGGCCTGTACCTCCCTCTCATTTTGACCTGTGCGGTCTCAATTTTGAGCTACAAAACAGAACACCAGTGTGCGAGCGCACACTGGTGTTTCAATCATCGGCTATTGCTAGAACAGGTATCTTAGTCAGCCTCAATGTTCAATGCCCCAAGGCTGTAGTCGCTCTCTTTGGCTCTTATTGAAGTATACGACCAGCCGGAGCCAATGTCAATGATCTACAGAACCCCAGCGATGGTTTCTCCCATATCCAGCATTCTGTCCACCCTAGCTTGGTCGGTGGTCTCGGTGTAAATTCGCATCACAGGCTCGGTTCCGGAGAAACGAATCAGCAACCAGCTTCCATCCTCCAGAATGAACTTGGTGCCGTCGATAGTGTTCACGTCCAGCACCCGCATCATGTCCATCTCTTTAGGCCTGTATTCAGCGACTCGACGCAGGATCTCTGGCTTCCTCTTTGGCTCGAAGTGGAAGTCCCTTCGAGCGTAGTAGTGTGGCCCGCCAACTTTTTCGTAGAGGTACTGGATTATCTCCGAGAGGGGTTTCCCTAGTTTAATTCTCAGGTCGAGGAGGTATAGGCCGGCAACGAAGGCATCGCGCTCCGGAATATGGCCTTTGAAAGCGAATCCGCCGCTCTCTTCCCCACCCATCATAGCGTCGGTCTCCAACATCTTCGGGGCCACGTACTTGAAGCCAACCGCGGTTTCGTGAATCGGCACTCCGAACGCCTTTCCCAGTTTGTCCGCCATCATCGTGCTGGTTACCGTCCTGACGGCCGGCCCTCGCATCCCGCGAACCTCTAGCAGATACAGGAGAAGGAGAGAGTAAACCTGGAGCTGGTTAACGAAATTGCCGTTTTCGTCGACGATGCCAACGCGGTCGGCATCACCGTCGGTGCCGATGCCGAGGTCGGCTTTGTTCTCGCGTACCGCTTCCATCAATTTGCCGATGTTGGGTGGGATCGGTTCAGGGCTGATCCCCGGGAAGATGGGGTTGCGCTGCGAGCGGATGTTGGTGACCCTGGTGGCGCCTCCCCGGAGCAGGGCGCTGAAATAGCCTGCACCGACTCCGTACATTGCGTCGGACACGAGGTGCAACCCTGCTTTTTTTATCGATTCGATGTCCACCAGGCGCCCAATCTGCTCGAAGTAAGCCGGTTTGGGATCGAAGTAGGTGACAGCGCCCGCTTTAGTGAGCTCATCCATTCTGGCACGCTTCACCCCTTCCCCGGCCTGCACCGCCTTGATCTGCTCCTCCAACCTGGCGATCACCTCCGGCGATGCCGCCCCTGCGTATTCAGGTCTGTACTTCAGCCCGTTCCAGATGCCTGGATTGTGGCTTGCGGTAACCATCACGGCTCCCGCCGCCTTTTGTGCCAGGATGGAGTAGGTGGCTACCGGTGTAGGGGTTGCCTCCTGGCAAAGCAATACCTTGACACCGTTGGCGCCGAGCACCTGGGCGATGGCTGAGGCGAAGTGCTCGGAGGAGAAACGGAAGTCGTACCCCACGACCAGCCCATCGTTTTCTTTGCCGTTTTCTTTGATGTAATTAGCTATAGCCTGGGCTACCACACGCACGTTGTCGAAGGTAAAGTCGTCAGCGATAATGGCGCGCCATCCGTCGGTGCCAAACTTGATTTCTGTTGCCACTGAGTCCTCCTACTTACATAAGCCTTAATATATGGGAAAGCTAACCCCATACGCTCGCAGAGAGCATATCGCAATCATCTCAATTCTCATGTTGTAGTGTAACGGGTCGGGGTGGGCGTTTCAAACCTATCTGGAGTGCGATGTGTAAACACCGCCGGAGTTGCGGGATTGACGATTCTGCAAAATGGTGTGGAGGTGCATTCCTGTACCAGGACGAAAGCGGCGGGTAACCACCGCACTCCACAGGTCGTTAGCCGCGCCGGACCCTGTCTCGCCACCAGGCAAGGGTATCCGCAAGGGTTTTTTCCAAGGGGATTTCCGCATACCATCCGGTCAGCGACCGGAACTTGCTCGCGTCGGCAACGATGCGGGGGATATCTGCCGGTCGGTAGCGAGCGGCGTCTCTTTCGATAGTGATGGGCGCGTGGCTCTGGGCTAACAGCAGATCGAGAAGATGCTGGATGCTGACGGCTCTACCGCTTCCCAGGTTGTACACATCGCCCGGTTGGCCCATAGTCACCACCAGGTGATAAGCCCTGACGATGTCACGCACATCGGTGAAGTCTCGCTCCGCCTCCAGGTTCCCGACGTGGATTACGGGCGGTCGGAGGCCGGCTTCTATCTCGGCTATCTGTTTAGCGAAGTCGGAGGCTACGAAGCGCTCGCTCTGGCCCGGCCCCATGTGGTTGAAGGGGCGAACCCGGATGACGGGCAGGCTGTGGGCGACGTGGTACTGGTAGCCCAACATATCCTGGGCCACTTTGCTCACAGCGTAGGGGTTGATCGGCCGGAAGGGGGCCGTTTCCTGGATGGGCAACTCTTCAGGTCGCACCATCCCGTACTCTTCGTTGGAACCAACTACCATCACTATGGGTTTGGTCGGCAAGGCCAAGGCCGCCTCCAGGATGTTCACCTGCCCGACGATATTGTTCACCAGGGTTCCCGCAGGGTCGGCGAAAGCAGTGGGGACGAACGCCTGGGCGGCCAGGTGAAAGATCCAGTCGGGTTGTACCGCCTCGACGATCTCACGAACCCGTTTCGTATCCGCCAGGTTGGCCTGCATGACCTGTAGACGCGACCCTAATCCTAGTTCCGAGGCCACATCCGGTATCCCGAACTGATCGACGCCGGATATCTCCACGTCGGTCGTGGAGGCCAGATACCTGGCCAGATGTTTTCCCACGAAGCCCGCTATGCCGGTGATGAACGCCCTTTTGGTTCCCTGCGTCAAGTTCGTTTCGCCTCCCTAGTTGAGGGGTTTCGTAGGGGCGGCGCATGCGTCGCCCCTACAACGACCAAATTTATGCTTCGCTACCTGTCAAGGTTTTGCCGGTGCTCTCACGTCCATTACCCGGCTGGCAATCGCATTTGTCTAATCCGGCCTCTACCCGCAGGACCGGGGCTTTATCGGTAAGCTCCCACGGCGCGTCGATATCGTTGCGGCCGAAGTGCCCGTAGGCGGCTGTAGCCTTGTATATCGGCCGGCGCAGTTGCAGATGGTGAATGATGGCGGCCGGGCGCATATCGAAGTGCTTATTGATCAGCTCCAGGATCTTCGACGGAGCGACCTTCTCAGTGCCGAAGGTCTCGATCATCACAGAAAGTGGCCTAGCTACCCCGATAGCGTAAGAGATCTGGATCTCGAACCGCTCCGCTAGGCCGGCGGCTACTACGTTCTTTGCCACGTACCGGGCCATATAAGCCGCTGATCGATCTACCTTCGTCGGGTCTTTGCCCGAGAAGGCCCCGCCGCCATGCCTCGCCATCCCACCGTAAGTGTCTACGATTATCTTGCGTCCCGTCAAGCCCGAGTCGCCCATCGGGCCGCCGATGACGAAGCGCCCGGTTGGGTTGATGAAGTACTTGGTTCTGTCATCCAACATGTCGGCAGGAACGATCTGCTGGATTACCTCTTGCATGATCCCGTCGTACAGCTTTTCCTGGTCGACCATGGGGTCGTGTTGGGCAGCGATAACGACCGTATCAATCCTCTTGGGTTTGCCGAAGGCGTATTCTACAGTTACCTGGGATTTCCCATCCGGTCTCAGGAACGGTAGAACCTTCTCTTTGCGCACCAACGCCAACTGCTTGCATAGCCTATGAGCCAGAGATATGGGAAGGGGCATCAGTTCTTCGGTCTCGTTGCAAGCGAAGCCGATCATCATGCCCTGGTCGCCGGCGCCGATGGCCTCAATCGCCTTGTCCCAGGTCTCGCCGGATCTTACCTCAAAGGCTTTATTCACGCCTTGGGCGATATCGGGGGACTGGCCTTTAACCGAGACTATTACACCGCAAGTTTCGGCGTCGAAGCCGTACTTAGCTCGTGTGTAGCCCGCGTCCCTGACAGTGTTTCTGGCGATCTCCGGAATATCTACGTAGCAATCGGTTGTGATCTCACCCTCGACCAGAATGAGGCCTGTGGTCGTGGCTGTCTCGCAGGCGACCCGACCGTCGGGATCCTGATCGATGATGGCATCCAATACAGCATCTGATATCTGATCGCACAGTTTATCCGGGTGCCCTTCTGTGACCGATTCAGATGTAAAGAATGTCTGGTCTGAGTTCATGAAGGTGGTGCTCATGGTTATCTCCTTTCTAACTATCTCACGTTCCGGATTCCCATGATGCGAGATATTTCGCCTGCTCGGGGGTCAGCGTGTCTATTGAAACGCCCATGGATAGCAGCTTCAGCCTAGCTATCTCTCGGTCTATCTCCTTGGGAACCACGTAGACCTTTTTCTCCAGCTTTTTGCCCTGCTGGACCATGAACTCTGCCGACAACGCCTGGTTGGCGAAGCTCATATCCATGACGGAAGCGGGATGCCCCTCAGCCGCGGCCAGGTTTACCAGCCTACCCTCCCCGAGTAGGTAGACCCTGTGGCCGTCGGGGTAGGAGTATTCGTCTACAAATTCACGGATCCGGCGCTTGGAGACGGCGTCCCGCTCCAAGGCGGGAATGTTGATTTCGTCGTTGAAGTGGCCGGAGTTGGCGACGATCGCGCCATCCTTCATAGCAGCGAGGTGGTGGGCATCGATTACGTTAATATCGCCGGTCGTGGTGACGAAAATATCTCCGATTTGCGCAGCGTCAGCCATGGGCATCACCCGGTATCCATCCATCAAAGCCTCCAGGGCTCTGATAGGATCGACCTCGGTGACTATTACGTTGGCACCCATCCCCTTAGCCCTCATCGCGACACCTCGCCCGCACCAGCCGTAGCCGGATACCACGAAGTTTTTGCCTGCCAGCAGGATATTGGTGGCTCGCAGGATGCCATCGATCGTGCTCTGGCCTGTACCGTACCGGTTATCGAAGAGGTGCTTGGTGTCCGCCTCGTTGACTGCAACGATGGGGAACTTCAGTACGCCGTCGGCCTCCATAGCCCGGAGGCGGATGACGCCGGTAGTGGTCTCCTCGGTGCCGCCGATGATCTCTGGGATCAAGTCTTGGTGGGTCTTGTGGATGGATGAGACCAGGTCGGCCCCGTCGTCCATCGTGATGTTTGGCTTATGGGCAATCACGGCTTCGATGTGGCGATAGTAGGTCTCGTTGTCCTCCCACTTTTGGGCGAAGGTTGATATCCCATAGTCTGTCACAAGCGATGCGACCACGTCGTCCTGAGTGGATAGTGGGTTGCTGGCGCAGAGATACACCTCTGCACCTCCGGCCTTCAGCGTGATCGCCAGGTTAGCGGTCTCTGTCGTAACATGTAGACAGGCGCCCAGCCGTACGCCTTGAAGCGGCTTTTCCTTCTGGAATCGCTCCCTGATCAGCCTCAGGACGGGCATCTGGGCCTCGGCCCACTCAATTCTCAATTTGCCTTTGGGGGCAAGGGATAGATCTTTTGCGTCGTTTTCAACTGGGGCCTGGTTTGTCATTAAGCTACTCCTGATTAGCAATACTCATACGGTCAATCGCCCTGGTGCTGTGTGCTAGGTGCCATCCTGTCTCAGCACTCAGCACTTAGATGACCCTCACCCGCTCACATTCGGCGGCAAACTCGCAGCTATTTTCGAAGAAGGTCAACTGCTTGAACTCCTGGTATCTAGCTTCAATCTCATCTCGAGTGATGGAGAGCAGCCGGTTGACGCTGAAATCCTCCACCGTGAAGGATGCGATCACGCTGCCGTGGACCATCGCCCTCCGGATGCCCGAAGGGCTGAAGTCGCCATTGCTGGAGAGATAGCCCAGAAATCCGCCCGCGAAGGAATCGCCCGCGCCCGTCGGGTCCTTGACGCTCTCCAGTGGATATGCTGGAACGATGAAGATCTCCCCGCCGTCGGCTATCATCAGCGCGCCATATTCACCTTTCTTGATGATGAGAGCCTTTGGCCCAAGACATAAAATCTGGCGGGCTGCTGCCAGCAGATTGTACGTCCCGGCGTACTGTCGTACCTCGGCCTCGTTCAGGAGGACGATGTCCACCTTGCTCATCACTCGAGTTAGAGCTTCCTTCTTCCCTGATATCCAATAGTTCATCGAGTCCAGCACCGTCAGCGCTGGGGATTTTGTCTGGTTCAGCACCTCCATCTGGAGGTCGGGATCGATATTAGCCAGGAAGACGATCTCGCTCTCTCGATAGTCCTCCGGCAGTGATGGGTGGAAAAGCGGCAGCACGTTCAGTTGGGTTTCTATGGTATGGGCTGTATTCAGGTCGAAGTCGTAGTATCCCGACCAGCGGAAGGTCTTGCCCGGCAACAACTGAAGTCCGTTTACGTCTATTTGGCGACTTTTGAATAGGTCCAGATGCTGCTGGGGGAAATCCTCTCCCACCACGGCAACTATCTTCACGTCGGTGTAATGCCGGGCCGCGAAGGAGAAATAGGATGCCGTTCCCCCAAGAGCCTCTTCCACCTTTCCGAAGGGGGTTTCCACGCTATCCAGGGCGACGGTGCCCACTACCAACAGGCTCACGATATTACAGCCCCTTTCAGTGCCGACTGGCAGGAGCAGTTGGCTTCGGATGGGATCATCGGGATCAGCTTGAATATCAGGTCGCGCACCTTCCGGTTGTTTTCGTTGAACACCCGGATGATTTCATCCACGGACACCGGTTCGATTTCGGTACCTTCCAGCCCTACGTCGTAGTCGGTAACCAAAGAGATATTCACGTAGCAGATCTCCAACTCCCTGGCTAGGGTGGCTTCTGGATGCTGGGTCATATTGATGACATCCCATCCAGCGCTGGTGAACCACCTGCTCTCAGCCCTGGTGCTGAACCTCGGGCCTTGGATCACCACTACCGTCCCTTTCGGGTGGACCTGAACGTCGATATCCTTTGCCGCCGAAAGAGCCAACTCTCGTAGTTCCGGACAGTAAGGATCGGCAGTGCTGATGTGGATGGAGACGGGGCCGTCGTAGAAGGTGTCTTTGCGGCCGCTGGTCCGGTCTACGAACTGGTCGCAGATGACGAAGTCGCCGGGCTTGATGTGGGGCTGAAGGCTGCCCACGGATGCGGGAGCGATGATTCGCTTGACCCCCAGCGACTTCATAGCCCAGAGGTTGGCTCTATAGTTGATGGCGTGAGCCGGGTACTTGTGGCCGCGACCATGGCGGGGCAGGAATGCCACCTTGCGACCTGCGACCTCGCCGAGAGCGATCTTATCGCTTGGCGCCCCATAGGGAGTGTTGATCGCCTTCTCCTCGACATTCTCGAGCAATTGGTAGAAACCTGAACCTCCGAAGACCCCTATCTCTGCCATGGGTTGTTCCATTATTGTCCTCCTCCCAGAATAGCTGTCAGCCGTCAGCAACCAGCTTTCAGCCTTTTGCTGATGGCTGATTACTTAACAAGCCGTTGCAGCGCCTCATCGTATGGCTCGCGGGCTACGCCGTTCTCCGTTATGATGGCCGTAACGTAGCGGTGTGGCGTTACGTCGAAAGCCGGGTTAGCTACATCCACTCCCTCCGGTGCAATCCGCGTATTCCCGATGTACAGCACCTCTCTGGGGTTTCTTTCTTCGATCACTATCTGATCCCCAGTGGGTATCGAGAGGTCAATCGTAGATGTGGGGGCTGCCACGTAGAAGGGAACGCCGTTCTCCTTGGCGAGAACTGCGACGGAATATGTCCCGATCTTGTTTGCTACATCCCCGTTCGCTGCGATCCGATCGGCCCCTACCACTACTGCGTCAATCGTTCCCATCTTCATGAAGTGGCCGGCCATACCATCTGTGATCAACGTCGTGGGTATGCCTTCGGTTACCAATTCCCAGGCCGTGAGCCGGGACCCCTGTAGGAACGGCCTCGTTTCATCCGCAAACACGCGGATCTTTTTACCCTGCTCCACCGCTGCGCGGATCACCCCAAGTGCAGTGCCGTAAGAGACGGTTGCCAGGGCGCCAGCGTTGCAGTGGGTTAGCACTGTCCCCTCTTCGGGAAGCAGTTGGGCGCCGAAAGCCCCCATCCGTTTATTGGCTTCCACATCCTCGATGGCCATCCTCTGGGCTAAGTCCAGCAGCGCTTTTTTGGTGGCCTCGACGCCCTGCTCGGGCGCGGAGGTGGCTACAGCCAACGTTTTTTCGATAGCCCAGAAGAGGTTGACTGCAGTCGGGCGAGTCTTTCTCAGTCTTTCGGCAACTTCGTGCATGTGCATGCAGAATCCATCGGGATCGGTGCCTCGGTAGGCCGCGGCCCCCAATACCATACCGAACGCTGCGGTAACCCCGATGGCAGGTGCTCCACGCACCTTCATCTCCCTGATAGCCTCAGCAACTTCCTCGTAGGTGGTACACTCCACCCATTGCTGCTCCAGGGGCAACAGCGTCTGATCGATCAGTAATACCTTTCCCTCGGACCATTCCACGGTGTTCAATTGGACAGAGCACCTCACATGGACATTTAGTAGATGGTAATGCTGAGGGGTGTCTAACCGGACAACAAAACGCTTCTCTACTGGAGAGAAGCGTCACCAAACTCCCTCTCATCTTCCAGGACGGAGCCGTCCTGTCGGACTTGGCACCATGCCCAACCGTTCGAATCGCGGCCTGGATGACTCCAAATGACTCGAACAGCTACAGGGCTGGTTGCCGGGCTTCATCGGGCCAGTCCCTCCACCACTCGCGATAAGAGTGCCATCTATTCGATTGCTAGAAGAAAGTATAACAGAACTGTAAGCGACCGCCAAGGCACGCTCTAGTTCGTGGATGTCCGCCATGGTTCCGGGAAAGCCCGCCGCTCAAGCAGCGGTCTGGGACGCTCAAGCCCATTAACCGGGCTGGGCACCGTACCGTAGGGCAGGTAGCCTGTCCCCTGCCGCAACGTATTGAACCGGTAACGTTGGGTATCGGCCATTCCCCCTTACCGGGATGGCTTACTATCTCGTTAGTATTGGATCTGGGCGAAAATGTCGTAGCCCTTGAGTTTGTCTCGCCCGCGGAGGAAGGTTAGCTCGATCAGGAAAGCAACCCCTACAACTTGCCCGCCCAGCTTCTCTACCAGTTGGATGGTGGCTGCCGTGGTACCGCCGGTGGCAAGTAGGTCGTCTATAATCAGTACCTTTTGGCCTGGCTTTATGGCGTCCTTGTGGATTTCCAGGGTATTCGTCCCGTACTCCAGGGAGTACTCTACTCGCACAGTCTCCGCCGGCAGCTTGCCCAGCTTGCGCACTGGGACGAGGCCAGCTCCAAGATTGTAGGCCATAGGCGCGGCGAAAATGAACCCTCGGGACTCCATGCCCACTACGATCTCAATGCCCTTGTCACGATACCTCTCGACGAGAGAGTCGATGGCTTGATGATAAGCATCGGCGTCTTTCAATAACGTAGTGATATCCTTGAAGAGCACACCCTTGATTGGGAAATCGGGAACATCCCTGATCTTTTCTTCGAGCTTCACAGCAACTCCTCCTCTACTATTACTGCTGAGTTTGGGGTGAATGGGCTGGGAAGGCGGCCGCCGGAAGCTATAACCGCGGCCGAGACCTGGCGAACAACCGGCGGGATTCTACCATAAGAGGTGAAGCCTAGGGCAGTGCCTACTATACTCAGGATGTCCGTCGTGTTTCCGGGAACAACCGCCTCAATATTCTGCCGTAGTACAGGGCGCTCTGCCCTGCGATCCTCGTCTATAGCCATCGTAGCGCAGGGTGCTCTGCCCTGCAGTCCTCGTTGGCATACGCAATCTTAGATAATGCTAGTCAACGTGGACGGCATGGCACAGGGCCATGCGCTACGGACGTGAAATGCTCGGAAATCTATTGGACACATCTAAACCCCTACCGGCTGGGCTTCCCCAACTTTTGACAGGGCATCGGCCTCTTCACGTAGATCCTCGAGTACCTCCTGCAGCAATGGAATCCACCCCTCGCCTTCCCCCTGTAAGAGCCGTATCTGGTTGGGCAGGACCCTTATTCTGGGTGAGTAGCGACGTTGGAGGCGCCCTCTGACAGTGAGGGGTATGCCATCCAGCTTCAGGACGATCTCCCCCTCGACGGTAGCGACGGAGCGGACCCCAACAGCGCCCGCAGCCAGCTTCACATTCACCAGGTAGAGGAGGTTTTGAGCCTCCACCGGCAGCGTTCCGAAGCGATCCTGAAGCTCCTCCACCAGCGCACCGAGATCGCTCTCTTTCCTTATCGCTGCCAGCCTTTGGTAGATGTTTAGCCGGGTTGCCTCGTCCGCCACGTACTCCTGGGGCAGGTGGGCCGCGAGCGGCAGATCGACGGTAACCTCCGGCTCTGGTTGCATCGTCTTCCCCTGAAGCTCTCCCACCGCTTCAGCGAGCAAGCGGGTGTACAGGTCGAAGCCCACCGCGTTGACCTGGCCGTGCTGCTCTACGCCCAGCAGGTTCCCGGCTCCACGGATCTCTAGATCCTTCATAGCGATGCGGAAACCAGAGCCCAGCTCACTGTTCTCGAAGATGGTCTTCAGCCTCTTCTCCGCTATTTCGTTCAACTGCTTGTTCCGGTCGTATAGGAAGTAGGCGTAGGCTCGGTTTGCCCCACGGCCCACTCGCCCCCTCAACTGGTACAGTTGCGCTAGACCGAAGCGATCCGCCTTATTCACGATGATCGTATTGACGTTCGGTATGTCCAGGCCTGACTCGATGATGGTCGTGCACACCAGCACATCGTGCTGCCCATCGGCGAACTCCATCATCACCTTCTCCAGCGACTCCTCGGGCATCTGGCCGTGCCCCACGACGATCCGGGCCTCCGGCACCAGCTTCTGTATGTGGTTGGCCACGAACTGGATGTTCTGAACCCGGTTGTGGACGAAGTATACCTGGCCGCCCCGGTCCATCTCGCGGAGAATCGCCTCCCGCACCTGGCTGTCACTGTACTCAGTGACGAACGTGCGGATCGGCAATCGATCCTCGGGCGGGGTCTCCATGGTGCTCATATCTCTGATCCCTGCGAGTGCCATGTGGAGTGTTCTAGGAATGGGAGTGGCGCTCAAAGTGAGCACGTCCACCTGCTGGCGCAACTGCTTCAACCGTTCTTTGTGCATCACGCCGAACCTCTGCTCCTCGTCCACTATCACCAGCCCTAGATCCTTGAACTCGACGTCCTTCTGGATCAGCCGATGAGTGCCTATGCAGATGTCGACAGTCCCAGCCCGCAACCCCTCAACCACCTGGCGTTGCTCTCTCTCTGATCGGAAGCGGGAGAGCACCTCAACGTTCACAGGGAAGGGCTGGAGCCTCTCCCGGAAGCTGTTGTAGTGCTGCTGAGCCAGGACGGTGGTCGGCACCAGCACAGCAACCTGCTTCCCATCCATAACGGCTTTGAAAGCTGCTCTCAGGGCGACCTCCGTCTTCCCGTAGCCCACGTCACCACAGATCAATCGGTCCATAGGTTTGATGGACTCCATATCCGCCTTTACGTCCTGAAGGGACTGAAGCTGATCGGCCGTCTCCATGTAGGGGAAAGAGTTCTCCAACTCCCCCTGCCAGGGAGTGTCGGGAGAGAAGGCAAAGCCTGATTGCGCCTGGCGAGCTGAGTAGATCTGTAGAAGCTCCTTGGCCACGTTGCGTACAGAGTTCTTGACCCGCTCTTTAGCGCGAGCCCAATCCGAGGTGCCGAGCCGACTTAACGATGGAGCGTTCTCCCCAGCCCCCACGTAACGAGCCACGCGGTCCAGTTGATCAGTTGGCACGTACAGCTTGTCGCCCTCGGAATATTCCAATACTAGATATTCACGCTCGTGGCCGTCGTCAGCAGCCATCCGTTCCATTCCTCTGAAGCGTCCGATGCCGTGCTCGATGTGAACGGTCAGATCCCCCTCGGCAAGATCGCTGAGGAAGGACTCCCTGGGGATGGCGCGGCGCCGGGAAGTTGCGCGGTGAGCTTTGGTCCAGCCGAAGATCTCAGTATCGCCGAGCACCACTATGCCCGCTTCGCCACTGGACCACCCGTGACGCAATGAACCATGAACTATATGGATGCCGGGTTTGGGCTCCTGCTCCAACCTTTCGATTGGGGCAACAGGGTAGTCCTGCTCGCTCAGTAGCTCAGCCAGCCGCTGGCTCTGCTGGCTCACCAGGACGACGACTTTAGAGTGCTGAGTCATGGGTCCTGAGTCCTGTTCTGAGTGCTGGGTGCTGAGTGCTGAGTGCTGGGCTCCGAGTTCCTCTCTCCACGTCTTCCCATCTGTGCGCACGAGACGGAGCACGTCGTCCAAAACGAGCCGCACCTTGCCACCGTAGCTAGGGGGAGCGCTGAAGGGCAGGGCTTCTACACCTGGATCGTATCGTATCTCAAGCAACGACCAGCCTTTGGATCTCGCTACTCCTTCCGGGTTTTCCCATTGTTTGATTGCTGGAGGCAGGCCTAGGGGGATCTCTCCTCTCTCTGTAGCCTGCAACTGCAGGTGGATTGCCTGTTCTGCCAAATCCAACGATGTGGCTGAAATCTGGGCGGGATCGTCCAACACCAGCAGGCCTCCAGGCGGCAAGTAATCAAGCAGCGTGCAGTTGCCCAGGAAGGCTCGATAGAAACCTATGTGCGCCGGCGCTCGCCCGTGGGCTAGGTCGTCCAGATCCCTGGCGATTGCTTCTTGTGTCGTTGGGGTGCATCTAGAGATGTCGATGTTCTTTAGCCTGGACAAAGTCTCTCTATCAGTGAAGGGCAGCACCTCGTTAGGGGGTGTAATATCTACCTGTCGGACTGTGTCCTGAGACCTTTGAGTTGCCGGGTCGAATCTGCGAATAGACTCGATCTCATCGCCAAACAGCTCTATTCGAAACGGCAAAGGGGCGCCAACCGGATAGATGTCCAGGATGCCGCCGCGGCGGCTGAAGGTGCCAGGTCCCTCGACCACCGGTATGGATTCGTATCCCATCTCAACCCAGCGCTTCAGTATTGCCTGGAGCTGGATGCGCTGCCCAGCCCGCAGTTGCATCACCGCTCTTTTTAACTGATCCGGCGACATCAGCAACTCCATCATTGCACGCGCGCTAGCGACGACCACGGGAGCCGAGTGCTGAGTGCTCAGTTCTGAGTTCTGGGTTCTGGGTTCTGGGTTTTGGGGGTCCAGTCCTGAGTCCTGAGTCCTTATACCTTGTGCCTTGTGCCTGATGCCTGTCGCCAGCTCCATCATCGCCGTCAGGCGAGCGGTCGTGGCTATAGGGTCCAAGGGCATACGCTCGTAGGGCAGGGCATCAGGTTCGGGGAACAGCAAGACACGTTCGGGAGCAACAGACCAGGTAG
>JBMNNU010000265.1:0-4612 GCA_050942695.1 Chloroflexota bacterium | reverse complement strand
GAGGTGTTTAATTTCTGTGTCGGCTTTTGCTGGCGGTGAAGACCTTGGATCAGGCAGCCCTGGCAGGCCCAGCCGTATCCTCCTCAGCAGGATCGGCTGCTTGTCGGCGCGATGAGGTTCCTGTGGCCACCGGCATCGACGCTCCCCCCTGGCGAGCGCGATATAGCACGCCGAACAGTTCATCGAGCAAAACACCGAGGCCTGCCGCAGCCTGGCCGAGGATGAAGATCCGACTAATGCGGGGTGCGAGGATCCTGGAGTAGCTCAACATGGCGCCGATCCAGACGCCCATGCAGGATGGTCAAGTGAACAACTGGCCCAGGCTCAACTGCAGGCCGCTACCTTTGGGCATGCCTCGCGTTCCCTCAGGTTGGATTGGCCCCTTGTTAGGATCTACGAAGGGAAGGCGCACAACAGCAGTCACCCTGTCGTAGGTCGCCGTGCGGCTGAGTCGGAAGGTGGCAAGTCCCAGGGCAATTATCTCGGCTAAGGAAAAGCCCTCAGGCACCTGTTTCCCCGACCGCCGGATCAGCGATACCATCCCACCGAAAAGCGCCCAGTAGGAGGTTATTACCAACGCGTAAGCCCAATATGGTCTGCTTCTCAATCGAGAGCCTCCAGTAGACAAATCATCATGCCTCGATAATGGTTGGTGCTCAACCTCGCACGATGTATGCCCCCTCGATTTCTGGTAGCATTCCCTGTGAGGAATTAGAGCGTGAAACAGCGATACCTGAGAACAACTGAGGTCGCTAGGGCGGTGGGAGTTCATCCCAACACGGTGCGCCTGTACGAGGAATGGGGCTTCCTGCCTCCCATCCCTCGTAGCCCCAAGGGATACCGACTGTTCACAGAGCATCACGTAGACCTGATGCGTTTGGCAAGAACAGCACTCCACTTCCCCTACCCAGGCGGCAAGGGACCGGTGCTGGGATTGGTGAAGTGTGCTGTGGAGGGCGACATTACGAGGGCGCTGGAATTAGCCCATCGCTACCTGGATCAGGTGAAGGCCGAGCGAGGTCACGCTGAGGCCGCGGCTGAGGTGATGGAGCGGTGGGCTGAGGGGGCGCTGGTGGAGTTGCCCGGCAAACGCCTGAATATAGGAGAGGCAGCTTCTGTTCTTGGGGTAACGACCGATGCCCTTCGCAATTGGGATAAGAGCGGCCTGATCCGAATCCCTCGACACCCTGCTAGCCGATATCGACAGTATGGCCCACGTGAGATCAATCGGCTGCGGGTGATCAGGGTGCTGCGCAGCGCAGGCTATAGCGTAATGGCGATACTGAGGATGCTGAACCACCTGGACCGGGGTGGCCGCGACCTGCGCTACGCGCTGGATACCCCGCCACCCGACGAAGATGCCGTCTACTTTACAGACCGCTGGCTCTCTACCCTTTCTGAGCAGGAACAGAGGGCCAGAGATGTGATCGCTCTCCTGGAGGATATGAATCGGAAGCGGGCACCCGCGTAAGCGGTCTGTCTCTACAGGTTGCAACGCGCTTACCGCACTCCCAGATGATCGTAACCCTCCAATTTTCCACCAAGGTTGTATTCTGAATTTGATCTTATAGGTGGAAGGAGGGGCCCCCATGCATTCTGGGTTTATTCGCAGGCTGGAGAAGCATCTACAGAGACTTAGCGTCGAGATCGGGCCGAGACCGATTGGCTCTCCCGCTAACCATGCCGCATGTTGCTACATCGGAGAAGTCTTCGATGCTGCTGGGCTGGAGATAGCAGAGCGTAGCTTCCAATGTCCGGATTGGAGAGACGACGAGGCGGTCCTGGAGCTGGGCTCTGAGCAACTGCCGGTTGTCGCCAACGTCTACTCACCTTCGTGCGATCTGTCCGGATCACTGGCCCCTATGGGCACTGTTGCCGAGATGGAACAGGCCGACCTGGAGGGTCGCATCGGACTCCTATTCGGGGATCTTACCAGGGAGCCGCTGATACCGAAGGACCTCCAGGTCTACAATTCCGAGCGGGATCAGCGCATCCATCAGCTTCTGGAAGAGAGATGCCCCGCGGCGCTCATCACCGTGAGCCACCGCTCTGATTATCCAGTTCCGCTGATCGAAGAGTGGGATCTGGCCATTCCCTCGGCGACCGTTCCACCGGAAGCTGGGCTCGCGTTGTTGGACTGGGGCGAGCGGCCTGTGAGACTGAAGATCGTTACACGCTCGACGCCGAGTCACGCCGCGACTCTCTTGGGCAGCAAGGCTGGGGACCGGGCTGAGCGACTGGTTCTGTGCGCGCACTACGACACGAAGGTCAGAACTCCCGGAGCGCTGGACAACGCTTCTGGAATCGCGGTGCTGCTCGCCCTCGCCGAGGAACTGGCCGACCGTAAGTTGGACACCGGCCTGGTGTTCGCAGCCTTTGCCGACCACGAGTACTTCATCACCGGCAACGGCGGGTATGAGGCGCGCATCGGGTTGAAAGGGGATGAGATCCTGGCGGCCATCAACATGGACGGTGCCGGTTATCGACTCGGGGCTAACACAGTAGCGTTGATGGCTGCATCAGATGATTTCAAGGCCAACCTGGATACGCTGATGAAACGCCACTCGGGCACGATCTGGACTGAACCCTGGCCCCAGAGCGACCACTCCAGCTTCTCCTGGTGGGGTATCCCGAGTGTGGCGATCAGTTCGGTTGGAGGCTTGGCCTGCAGCCACACTCCAGCCGACGCGATCGAACTGGTCGGGCTAGATAGACTGGCTGAAGCTGCCTCGCTGGTAGCCGAAATCATCGAGTCTCTCCAGCATAAGCCGATCACCTGGGCGCGGAGCGATCAGACACGTTGAAATCGATAGGGCATTGACCTTCTGGAAGGTGACTTGGAGATCATGTATGATCTGATTCGCTACTTGCAACTCGCTACTTACCAGCCTTTGGAGGGGGTCAATGCTTACTTATCGAGTTCCGATGGTACCTGGGCCGACTGCGGTTCAGCCCGATGTGCTGTCCGCTTACCAGTTCAACTATGCATCAAGCGACCTCGAGGATGAGTTCTTCTCTCTGTACGGTAGGGTGCAGGACCAGTTGCGTGCCATCCTCCAAACCCAGAACAATGTGGCGATCATGACCGGCGAAGCGATGGTAGTGCTGTGGGGCGCGCTGAAGAGTTGCCTACAACCCGGAGACAAGGTGCTCGCGGTGGCTACCGGCCTCTTTGGCTATGGGATCGGGGATATGGCGCGGTCGGTGGGAGCCCAGGTGCAAACAGTGGGTTTCGAGTACGATGCGGTTGCCGACCCTGCCAAGGTCGAGGAAGCCATCCGCAGGCACCGTCCGAAGATGGTGACCATGGTCCACTGCGAAACACCCTCCGGAACTCTCAACCCGGTAGGCGAGGTGGGTAAGCTCGTCGCCCAGTATGAAGTACCGCTGTTCTACGTGGATGCGGTTTCCAGCGCTGCCGGATCTGAGCTTCGCACGGATGAATGGAACATCGATCTGTGCCTGGTTGGCACTCAGAAGTGCCTTTCGTCGCCATCAGACCTAGGGATCATCGCTGTATCCGATAAAGCGTGGAAGGCGGCGGAGGAAGCTGCATATCAGGGGTACGACGCCCTCCTGCCATGGCGCGATGCGCTACAGAAGCGCTACTTCCCCTACACACCACACTGGCATGGCATTGCTGCTCTAGAGGTAGCGTGTCGAAAGATCCTGGATGAGGGCTTGGATAAGGTGATCGAGCGCCACGATCGTGTAGCATCTATCTGCCGACGAGGTCTAAGGGATCTTGGGCTCGAGCTATACCCCAAGGATGAAAGCTACTCTGCACCTACGGTCACCGCGGTTAAGCTTCCCGCCTCTCTAAGCTGGGACGAATTGGACGAGCGGTTGCGGAAGAGAGGCGTGGGTGTAGGGGGCAATTACGGGCCGCTAGCAGGGAAGGTTTTCCGCCTGGGCCACATGGGCACGCAGGCCGACGAAACGCTTGTGCAGCAAACACTGGATGCGCTGAAGGAATCGCTGTAAGGGCTCAAAAGCAAGCAGGCAGGCATGGTTCGCGGCACGAGTCACAAGTAGCGTCGGGGCTCGTCCCCGACGAGGTACCACGTCGGGCACAAGGCTCGACGCTACAGCATTGGACCGTTACACGATCTGGCTGTTTGTGTGAACCATGCCGTACTCAGCGGTGTCCGTCATATTCCGGGAAGAGCTTCTCATACACCCGTAGTGCAGGGCGCTCTGCCCTGCAACCCTCGTTGGTATATGCCATCCTGGATGATGCAGGTCAACGTGGACGACAGGGCACAGGGCCCTGGACTACGAACGCGTGTAGCCCAGAAACGTGACGGGCTCCTCTCATATCCAGTCGGGTTATATCAAGCACCTTTAGATACTTGCTCGGCGATGGGCAGGGTGAAGTGGAAAGTGGTGGTTTTTTCGGGAACGCTTTCCACCCAGATACGACCTCCATGGGCTTCTATCAAGCCCCGCGTGATGTAGAGCCCAAGACCGATTCCGGGGATGTCACCGAGCTTTCCTCGTTTTGCCCTCTGAAATCGGGTGAAGAGATAGGGGATCTCCTTTCGAGGGATGCCCGGCCCTTGATTGATAACCGAGGTCTGGACAAAGTCGCCTATTCTTCGGAATACGACCC
>JBMNNU010000264.1:0-4617 GCA_050942695.1 Chloroflexota bacterium | reverse complement strand
TCGGTTAATAGCGTCCTATTGTTACCCTATGAGGGCTAACGTAAACCAATAGGACAAACGCTGACCGACGTGATTATTCCGATTGTCTACAAGCCCAGATTATCGCCTAGAGAGAAGCAATAACGCCAGTGCGGGGCGTCTGATCGTCTTGTGCTATCTCTTACTGCCGCGGGCTTTCAGCGCTGTTTCCAGGTGATGGGCTGAGTTCAGCACGTGCTGCTCCATCAACGCTTGAGCGCGGCTTTTGTCACCATCTTCGATGGCCTTCAGTATGGGAAGATGGCGATCTGTAGTGCCCTCAGTGAGATTCACCGTCAAATCGATCTCCCTGGCCAGCATCTTGATAAGCCCTTGCATGTCCGACCAAAAACGGGCCGTCCGCTGGCTTGAGCATCCGTAAACGATCAGTTCGTGAAAACGGAAATCGGCTTCGGATAAGTCGGTTAATTCGCCCCGGCTCTCCGCCCTTCGCATCGACTCGATAGCTGACCGTAATTCCTGGAGGACTGCAGGGTTGGGATTGTCCATGAAAAGGCCCACGGCTAGTCGCTCTATAGCGCTGCGAAGCGCGTGGATCTCTTTGACATCCGATTCGGTCAGTTTGGTCACGAAGGAGCCACGATGGGGTATGGTGGTAACGATTCCCTCCGACTCCAGCAGGCGTAGAGCCTCCCTTACCGGCGCTTTGCTGACCCCCATTTTTGCGGCGAACTCATTCTCCACCAGTCGTGTACCGGGCTTTAGTGTGCCGGAGACGATGGCAGAACGGATCGCTGCATACACCTGGTCACGGAGCACTGAGGGCTGCACCGAGGAGAACAGGAGGTCTGACATAGGTAATTCAAGCCACCACAGATTGGGATCGTCGAGAAAAATATTATCGACTAACGACTCACAGAATCCTACGAGGAGGCCGGTTAATAGTCAACACCGTTTCTCGTTTCTCCTAATTGGATCTCGGGCTGCCGGCCTCACATTGCCTGTACGATACAGGCGCGCAGCTTCGACCCTCTGTTCCTTTCGAGCAATTAGTTCGTTGTTCAGTTGCTATGCTGGGCTTTGCCGGGCTGAAACGGGTATAATGCGACTCTCTCAGCTATCAGCGCTGCGCAAATTATAGAGAGTTATCTGGGATCGCGGAGGAAGCAGGTTTGCAGATCGTTCGAAAACTGAGCGCTTTGTCAAAAGGAGTCTCAGCAGGGAGTGCGATCAGCGTAAGCCTGCTTACGGCGACCACTGTCGCCGCTTTTCTCCTACGGTATCAGGGGCTGGGAGATCACAGCCTCTGGGTGGATGAGGCTATGTCTGTGGTCTTCGCCGCCAAACCGGTCCCGGAACTGCTTCGACTGCTGGTCACCGACGATATTCACCCACCCCTATACCCCCTATTGCTCCATTTCTGGATGGCTGTAGCTGGTAGCAGTGAGGCGGCTGCTCGGTTTCCGTCGCTCGTCTTCGGTGTGATGCTGGTACCCTTGATCTATGCGACCGGCCAGCGACTCGAAGCGATGGTAGAGAAAAAACGTCGATGGTCGATAAGCCTCGTCGGTCTGGTGAGCGCCCTTATCGTTACCCCATCGGCCTTTTACATAGGTTATTCCCAAGCGGCCCGAAACTATATGGCCGTTACTTTCATGGGCCTTCTCTCTTCTTACCTGCTTCTCTTGTCGCTTTCCAATGGTGGGAGAAAACGCTGGATTGCCTACGCTGTAGCCACGGCGTTGGCCCTATATACGCACTATACAGCCTTCCTGTTGCTGCCGTTCCACCTGCTCTTCGTTGTCTTTACATGCCGCGTTTACAAGCGCGCATGGAGGGGTTGGGGACTGGCGATAGTGGGCGTAGCTGCCTCTTATCTGCCCTGGATCGGCTATTCAGCGGAGCAGCTTCAGCGCATCAGCGACTTCTGGCCGGGCACACTAGAGGTGGAGTCGGCCTTGCGCACTACATTGCTTCTCTTCGTAGCAGGAGGAGGAGCCGGACAACAGCAGAGTATCTTACCACTACTGTTCGGAATTGCCCTTCTATCGGTGGGTTTCCTGGCCCTGTTAGTTGGTGCTTTCCGGGGAAGCTCGGCGCGCCACCTGATATTCCTGCTGCTTTACCTGATAGTGCCGACGGCCTTACTGCTCACAGTTGCGTACTATAGACCAAAATTTGACCCCAGGTATCTGCTGCTCGTCACACCCGCCTTTTACCTGATGCTGGCTTGGGGTATCGCCTCGCTGCTCCAATTAGTAACATCGACCTCTGCCCCGCTGGCGATTCGCGTAGGACTCCCTCTCCTCGGGATTGCTGCCCTGAGCGGTACAATAGGGGTCTCAGTGGTTTACGGAGAGCCAGCGAAGCTAATGCATGTGGGCGATGGGAGAGCAGGTATTCAGGAATATGGCGACTATCGATCCCTCGTGGCATATATCGAGGAGCATTCTCAACCCGACGACGCTGTAGTATTGATGATGAACAGCTACCACCCTTACGTCTATTACAGCAAACTTAGGATACCGTGGTACCCTATGGAGCCTTTCGACGACTTCGATGGCGCCATCATCCGCTTGAATCGGATGGCAGAGGCGCATAACCGGCTCTGGTTTATCCTGTGGCAGAAACAGTGGGCCGACCCCGCCGACTACGTGATGCACGTAATGGATACCCAGGCAAGAGAGGTTCCTCTGGATGCCTCCTTCGGAGGGATCGGGCTGAGGCTTTTCGAGTTGGTCCCCGGCAAGAGGTTCAGCTACTACCCAGAAGTCGAGAACAAGAAGGAAGCCCTCTTCGGGGGACGGATCCTGGAGTTCTGGGGCTGGAACTGCTCAGCAGACAGTGTAGTGCCGGGCGGGTCGGTGCAGTTGGACCTGCACTGGCGATCTCTTCAGAAGACCGATGCAAAGCTGAAAACGAAGTTGATGCTCGCCGATGCTGAACTTCATCTATGGGCTGTTGTGGACGAGGCTACCGTGAGCCCGCTCTACCCATCGTCGCAGTGGAAGGAGCAGGATATCCTCCACGATCGCCATACACTCAACGTACCGGTAGGGGTGCCACCCGGCAGCTACCAGCTTCTGTTGTTGCTTTACGACGAACGGACCATGCAGGATCTGCCCATCGAGAAGTGGTCCGGAGAGAGCCTGGGAACCCTTCTCTCGCTGGGAAACCTGACAGTTAAGCCGACACCTGATGATGCCTACCCGCCAGCTTCGCAACCCCCAATTGCTACCTGGTACGTTGGCTCCGGTCGAGTCGATTTGCTCCGCTCCACGGTGAGCAGGTTGGTCTCCAAACCCGGCGAGAGAAGCGAGGTGGCGCTACTCTGGAGGATTCCCGAGCCGGTCAAATCCAATCTCAACCTTCGTCTTACTCTCCTAGACGAAAAGGGTAACCCTGTTGGCGAACAGGTTTTGCCGCTCACACCGGACTATCCACCGGCTAGCTGGCACCCAGGAGAACCAATCCTGTCAAGGCATTGGGTTAACCTACCCTCAGACCTTCCCACCGGAAGATACGGTGTCGCAGCAGCAATTGTAGACGCTCAGGGGCAACAGGCTAAAGCGTTCCAATACCACCAGTTGTCCACTCTCGACGTAGTACCTCTCGAGCAGGAGATATGGCCGGATGCAGGCCAGGAACGAGTCGCCCCGATTCCTACTCCAGCCCCGCCTCTGTCGCCCGAGCGGGCATTGCTCAGAGATATTATAAATCAACTAGGCCTTTCGGATTAATCGAAGCTCCAATAATAAATCCAAAGCCTTGACACATCTCCCGGAATGTTATATATTTCGCACATAAAGTTATAACCACATCACTTTATGTGATGAATAAAACACATCGGAGGTCATCAGGCTATGCGGGGCAATTGGTTGAGGTATCTAGGGTTCCTTGGTCTGGTAGGGCTGCTTGGCCTGTTCACTTCGAATCCGGGGCTCTACGGTTTCTTTGGTTTCTTTGGGTTCTTCGGATTCAGCGGCTCCATCAACGACGAGAGGCTGGACCGCAACGTCAACAGGTCGACGCGAAATAGCTTCGTAGTAGCGACACTGGTTTACGTTATTACGGCGGTGATCGCAACCTTCGTTGCATTTCCGGTTACAGCGGTCTATACCGTCGGATTCGCCTTGAGCTTTGGCCTGCAGATGTTCATCTTCGGCCTTTCCCTCGTCTATTATGAGAGACAGGGGGGAATCGACTGAATGGCCTTGACAACCAGGATCAGAGAGTACCGGGCGAGAAAGGAGCTATCACAGGATGAGCTGGCTCGACGGGTGGGTGTCCGGAGAGAGACGATAGTTCATCTGGAAAAGGGGAGATATAACCCTTCCTTGAAGCTGGCCTGGGACATCGCCAGGGCGCTGGATGCCACCATCGACGAGCTGTTTTGCTTTACTGATGAGTAGCCTTATTGTCTCTACAGGTATGGTCTGCCATGATTCGGGCATCCAAAGTGCGAGATAATTGTCGGATGATGATTGCCAGGAAGAGCTTAGAGCAGGCCGAGGCACATTTGTTTGAGATAGCCGATCGATGACGTGACGATGGACAAGAAGCACCGGGGCCGACAGCCTACAGGGGGCGAACTCGCCGACTTGCGCAGAAAAGAAGGCGAGTTAAAGAAATCCCTCC
>JBMNNU010000304.1:0-4085 GCA_050942695.1 Chloroflexota bacterium | reverse complement strand
TCGGGGGTCCAATAACGACTCTGTGATATAGATGCGGTACACCGGCAGCGCTGCTATCGTCTCGCGCAAAGCAACGGCAATACCGTTAAGGGTAAAATCCCGATGTTTGCGGCTCCGAGCGGCTATACGCTTCAGGCGGTGCGCGAGCATATTGATCTCACTTGCCAGGGATGTGGCCATCACCATCTTTTTCGCATTGTTGACCAAATCCCCAAACCGCTCGTCCCTTCCAGCGAAATCTCGATAAACAACGTCGAAGGCTCTGCCGTTTGATTCATTCACAAAGATACCGTTCACCGCGTTGGCGAAGTCGTAGCCGGTGGTGCCATCCACAGCCCAATTATGCGGTAGGGTTTCATCACCGCTCAGGATCTTCTCGGCTACGACATATAAGGGGGCCTTCTTCGGCCAGAAGATGTGCTCTGCGCTGATACTGTCTGGTAACGCTGCTTCCGATTCATCCCGGATTTTTTGCTGTTGTGGTTTGGAATCAAGGAGCTGCATCAGCTCAAGATCGCCATTCCAGCGGAAGCGGGAATGGCGATGCAGGGGATTGCGTTGACTTCCGCTAACCCTCATAAGATAGATGATCTGTAGACCGTTGAAGTAGTTAACGGGGTCCCAGAGGCCATCAGGGTGGTCGATTCTGAGCCCTGTAACCTTCCCCTCTTGTAGCAATCGGAACACAAGCTCGTGCGTGTGAGCGAAGACGCGAGGGGCTTCGGTCCGCAGAGCGGCTAGATCGTTGATATCGAAGAAGCGACGGTAGTTGATTTCCTCGGCAGCTACCCTCCAGTCTGCTAGACGATAGACCTGGCGGTCCAGGAGCGCATCTAACCTATCGAAGCTCTCCGGATCCCCTCGGTTGCCGTTATAACTCTGTAATACTTCTTCGACCGCCATCCGTGCTATGAGGCTATCATCGTATAGCGTCTTTAATCGGCGTTTGATTACCTCCTTTTCCCGTTGCCTTTCCATAGATTGTTTGAGAGATAGAAAAGCGCGGGGTGGTAGGTGTTCGATAGCCGTCAAGATGCTCTCCATCTCTTGAACGTGAGGATGGTCGGCGTCTAATTGTTGTTTCACAGCATCGAGAGCTAGTTGCAGGATATCTCCATAGCTCTGCGGGTCAAGGGGCAAGCGGTGTTCGTAGTAGCTGACGAAGAATGCGCCTTCGCTATAGGTAAGCGACAACTGCTGATTCTCCAACACATCGCCATAAGCATTGCCCAGGATGGGGAGAAGCACCCTGTTTTCCAAATCGGTATCGCCCCTGATGGGGTGCCAATCGATGTCGAAAAACTCAGCATAGGGAGAGCTCGGCCCGTTTTCCAGGACATCCGCCCACAGCTCATTGCTGGTTTCCCAGATACTCATGTGGTTGGGAACCACGTCCATGACCAGCCCCATCCGACGCTTCTTCAGATTAGATGTGAGCGCGTTAAACTCCACCTCACCGCCGAGCTCAGGGTTTAATGCCTGGTGGTCGCAGATGTCGTAGCCATGTACGCTTCCCGGCCGGGCTTTCAGGAATGGCGAGCAGTAGAGGTCGGTGATGCCCAATTCACAGAGGTAGGGGACGACCTTCCTTGCATCCCGGAATGTAAAGTTGAGGTTGAACTGCACCCGATAGGTAGCACCTGGGATGCGTTTGTGCTGCTCAAGCTGCTCTGCTAGCTTTCGAATAATCTGTATATGCCTGGGTTGAAGCCTGTTCGTGAACAGCGCTGTAACTCCCGTCGCTGGCTGGGCTAGTCCACGATCAGAGCAAGAAACCTGCCGGATTCGAGCCGGAATCCCTCGGTTCAGAGTTAATAGAAGGGGAGATATAGACTCACGATGAGCACCGCTAACGCCACGGGAGGATAGAAGCTTGCTCGGTTGAAGAGCGACAGGGCGTTTTGGGGAGTGGGAGACACAATTAGCTTCAACGCTGGTAGCAGAAGTAGCAATAAGCCTGCGGCTGCCATCCCAACTAGACAGGCTATGTTCAGATGCGAGACCAGAGTAAGTGCAAGGGCTGCTCCGTTGGTTAGTAGAATGAGCGCTAAGGTGAGAAAAGCGGCAGCCTTAGGGCCATAGACGAGAGGTACAGTCTTTACCCCTAGCCTCTCGTCCTCTTCTATGTCGGCGAAGTCGTTGGTGATGTTCCGCCCTCCCATCTCCCACGCTGCCATCCATAGAAAGACCAGAGCGAACTCCAAAAGCCGAACCTCACTGGTCATCGCTATCCAACCAGCGAGGGCACCGACCCCAACCATTGCACCGCTGACGAGGAATTTGAGATGGGTAACCCCGGCCAGTTTGCAATAGATCGCCTCCAGCAAGGCTGCCAGGACAAACATTCCGGCCGCTATGGGGCTCAATATATATGCAGCAACCAGGGCGTAGGTAGCTAACCCCCCCGACCCAGGCTGCGCCCAACCCAAATGACAACTGTTCTTGGGCCAGAGGGTGCCTGACCATGGCGGAATCGAGATCGAAATCGTCATATCCTCTCAGATGGGCGAATCTGACCCTGTCCACCTCGATATCCAGCAGGTCGTTCAAGGCGAAGACGGCCAGAAACCCAGCCCAAGCAGCCGATAATCCGAGCAACAGGCGATCTATGGGAGGGAAGCCGTGTAGTGCGATCAGGGCGGCAGCGAAAGGCTGGGCAACGCTCAGAGATGCCTGCGCAACACGCGAGAACCCCAGAAGCATCTTCAGTTGGCTAACTGCCATCACCACTCTCTCGCTAAGTTATATTGGGCTAACTGTCTCAAGACCTCTGCATTATCTCCAAAGATGGATAATGCCTGAGTGGCCTTCTCCGTAACATCGATGGCTGCGGCACGAGATACATCGATCCCACAGGTAACGGCGTAGTTGGGCTTCCCTCTCCCATTTTTCTGGTCGATCTGGTTTTGTCGTTGGTCCAGGATATCGTCCACGATTTGAAAAGCCAGGCCGAGGTTTTCAGAGAAGATGCTGATGGCGCCTAGTTGGTGGGGAGATGCCTCTGCCACCAGCGCTCCGGCTCGAGCGCTGAGACGAAAGAGACAAGCGGTTTTGTTGATGTGGATTCGTTTCAGAAGAGACCCATCGCCTTCCGCTGCGCAGTAGCTCAAGTCGGCTGCCTGTCCGGCGATTACCCCCTCTGTGCCCACGGCTTCACCTACCTCACGGATAATCTCCAGCGCGATCTTAGGAGATAGTCCGGCTAATCGATGGTTCGCTCCTAGCATGGATATGGCCAAATTGAGCAGGGCGTCGGCGGCAAGCAGGGCGACGCTTTCGCCGTACATAATATGGCTAGCTGGCTTACCCCTACGTTGGTCGTCGTCGTCCATACAGGGAAGATCGTCCAGGATAAGAGAGTGGGTGTGGATCAACTCCAGAGCCACGCAGGTCGGTAGAACCTTTCCGACGTCGCAGCTCAACATCTCGGCTACCGCAATAGCCAGAATCGGGCGTAATCGTTTTCCCCCCGAGGTGCTATAACGCATGCACTCGTGGATTACCCTGGGCTCGGTTGCCGGCTTCGGTAAATATCGATCCAGAGACCAATCGACCAATCGTCTTTTTGATTGTAGATACGCCGAAAGAGCATCCATGGTATCAAAGCCCTCTCATTTCTCTTTCACACCCCATCCGACGTAGGACAGCCATGTAAAGGGGGCAAGCCGCATTTGCAGCCGCCCATGGAGATCTGCAACTACAGGTGCGAAACCTCGTGTCTCGACGTTGGCGATACCGTTGCGCGCCATCAACTCCACCAGCTCTCGAGGCCGGATGAACTTAAGCCAGTTGTGGGTGCCTCTGGGCGGGCCACCTTTCCAGCACCGCTCACCGATCCAAATTACCACTGCCCGACAGAGGATGGTCCGGTTCATGGTGTTGTAGATAAACCGACCTCCTGGACGCAGCACTCGAGATATCTCCGCTAGAGTCATCGGTAGATCAGAAACGTGTTCCAGGACGTCGAAGGCCACAACCGTATGGAAGCTGGAGCATTTAAACGGGAGCCTCTCTGCCGGAGCCTGAAGGTAGTTGATTGCGAGAGCGCGTTGCTGAGCGTGCTTCCGGCCGACGTCCAGGGCGTT
>JBMNNU010000014.1:0-23088 GCA_050942695.1 Chloroflexota bacterium | reverse complement strand
TCTGCCCTGCAGCCCTCGTTGGTATATGCCATCCTGGATAATGCAGGTCAACGTGGACGACAGGGCACAGGGCCCTGGACTACGGACGCGTGTAGCCCAAAACGTGACGGGCTCCTTGGGCGCAGGGGGTGAGGATCTAGGTTCGACGCCTGGTTTAAAATGGACCAGGCTAAGCGGTACATCGTCGGGGATAAGCCCCGACACTACAGCATTGGACCATGCCACACAAATGTTGCCGGCTTGGTACTATTGTCCTGGGGAGCTTTGGGTCGATCCCCAGTAATGGGAATCGAAAGCCCAGTCCAGCAGCAGAGTGCCGTCGGGAACGGAGCCGGAGCTGGATCTCATAAAGGCTACATACACACGGTGGCCATCGCGAACGGCGGTTGCGACGAGGCATTTTCCGGCCTCGGGTGTGTCTCCGGTCTTCACCCCATCTGATCCAGGATAGGCTCGCAGGATGCCGTTGAGGTTTTCCAGAGAGCTTTTGTCCGTGGGGCTCTGAACCTCGTAGGATCTGGTGGCCACCACCTTTCTGAACTCAGGGTACTGCATGGCATACCGAGCAAGGGTTACCATGTCGGCAGGGCAGGAGTAGTGGTTTTCCTCGTCGAAGCCGTGCGGATTCTCGAAGTGAGTTCCGCCCAATCCCAGCCAGGCGGCCTTTTCGTTCATCTTATTCATGAATGCAGAGCCAACGCCGCCTGTGAGGTGCCGTGCGATGGCTACCGCCGCGTCGTTGCCCGATGCCAGTATAAGGCCGTACAGCAGGTCTCTCAGGCCCACCTCGGTATTTATTCTCAGCCCCATGACGCAGCTATCGGGATAGCCTCCGGCGTCCACATCTACCCTCACCTTCTCGTCTAGCTTGCCGTATTCTACGACCAACAACCCCGTCATTATCTTGGTGAGGCTGGCCGGAGCTACAGGCTCGAACGCATTGCGCTGGAACAGGATAGCGCCGGATGCCCCGTCAACTACGACGAAGTGGTCGGTGGATGGATTGGGATCGGGTGTGCGAGCTTTCCGCTGTGGTGGGGTACCCTCGTTCTTCACTTTCGGCATTATCGATGGCGCTTGAACGGCTACTGGTGTACTGGTTGGCTGTTTTGGCTGCAAAGCGAATGGGGTAGGAATTCGAGGGGCTATTACTCTCATCGATGGGGTAGGTAGGGCTGCGGTCCCCATATCTGTTTTTGGCAGCAGCTCCAGCCCTACAACGATAGCAAAAGCCCATAAGGCGATGGGTAACAATAGCCACCAGCCGCCTACCCGCCTGGCCAGATGGCGCAGCCCGCGTTCTTGAAGTGATCCAGTAGTGCAAAAGATGTTGCGCCGGTTCTGGTCGTCGTTCAGGGAGGCCATCGCGAAACCCCTCTCAATCCTGACATGAACTACCGCTCTCATCGTTGCGCAACATACGGGCCAGCTTTATGCTGCCAGGGGGAGTCTGTTCAACTGTTCTCGGAGCCTGAGAAGGGCGAGGTCTTTGGCTTTCGCCTCCAACACACAGTCGAAATCCATATCGCCCACCTCCCGGTAGAAACGGAGAAATTCTTCGGGATCTACGTACTCGGCATGTGCACCCAACCGCTGCCCAGGCGCCTGCGAGGAGAAGTGGATGGCGGGTATCCCATCGCGTTTGCGCCAGGTAGCGAAGCACCGTTTCAGGAGGGTGCGGAGGTCTCGCGGGCCGCTGGGGTTGGCTTGGTGGTGGAGCCAGTCGAACACGACAGGGATCCCGATCCTTTTGGAGATGCCCAGCAGGTCCTCCACAGTGTAGAGTCTCTCGTCGTTCTCCAGTACGAGACGGATTCGGACGTTGGGAGGCAGAAGCCGATAGTTGGCGATGAATCTTTCGATAGCCACCGACTTGTCACCGTAAACACCCCCGCCATGGGTTACCATCTTATGCTCCGGGCTCAACCCCATGCTGTCGAGGAAGCGCGCCTGCCATTGGAAATCTCTGAACGAGGTGGCGACTATCTCGGGGTCGGGAGAGTTGAGCAGGGTATACTGGCCTGGGTGGGTGCTAACCCGCATACCGTGCCTCCGGATGTAATCGCCCAGCCGCGCAAGCTCTGGGGCGAACTCCTCCCACCATGCGAGAGGGTTGACGGGATGGGAACCGAAGGGGATGACCCTGCTGGAGATCCGGAACAGGTAGATCTGGTGCTGGGCGTTGAACTCCAGGATCCTGGCGAGATTAGCCAGATTCTCGCGGATCAGCGATCGCAACCGTTCAGGGGTGGCGTTGCGCAGGATCGTGCCCCGGCTGGTGCTCAATCCCAGCGACAGATTCTGGCCAACGTAACCCAGGTGCCTCATGGCCTAATTCATCCCTCCTGATTTCCGGACCGCAACACGCCCGTAGCATGGAGCTTTGTCGCCTCAGGCGCCTGGCTATAAATAGACCAGGTGAGACGCTCAAGGACGCCAAAAGCGCCCTTCTGATATAGCCGGTCCCAGCCCGGTTATGATCGTTGCGAAAACATTCATATTGATTCGCGGCCCTGAAGGGCCGGCCTTAACCTCCGGTCCGTAGTTAGCCCGGCCCTGCAGAGCCGCGACGGATACGTACGATTAAATAGGCAACGATCATTACCGGGTTTTAGCGTCTCAGACCGATCGCTTCTGCGTCGGGGCGGTCTTGCATCACGGGCTTTTTCGAAAAGCTAGCGCGCACCCTCTGCCGGGCAAAGGCATGAAGAAGACCAGGGAATCCTGCTATAATGTGACATAAAGCTACCCCATTGTGGATGCTAAACAGCCTCCGCCTATCTTCCTCATTTCCGCATTTATCTTTAAGGGGCTGGAGCACTATTTCGAGAGAGGCGAGTTGAGACTGTATGGAATGGCACGCTGACGGTGAGACAGAGCTATCGGTTCGGGCCAGACTGTATGCTGCCCAGATTTATACGACGGGGCCTTGGCTTCAGATAACCTGGAGCGGCGGGCGCATCACCCTCGGAGCGGCCGCTGGCGAGGCTGGAGCCCGTTGGGAGGTCGTGATCCGGGCCGGAGATACGGTACAGGCGGCAATCTCAGCCGGCGACGGGCGAAGGCTCTACCTGGAGTTTCACGAAGAGTGGATCTATTGCTGGGCCGAGCTGCCGCAACCGGGCTGTATCCCACGGTTGCTGGTAGGGCCGGGTGCGCCCGAGTTCAACCGCCTGTTCAGCCCCGATCCCACCGCTTTCCGCCGCCACTTCTTCAGCCCAAGGGAGCGGGCCGTCACAGCCGTGGACTCGGATAAGGAGTTCCACGGCGGCCACTGGTTCTTCTGCCCACCGCCTTTCTGCTTCGCCCTCGAGGGAGATAGCTCGTGGCTGGCCGTGGGGGTAGCATCTCCGTTGAAGGACTTGAGCTTCACAGCCTTCGAATACGATCGCTCCTTCCGCTTCTGCTACCACAGTCCCCGGCGGGATTTTTTCGAGACGCCTCGCCTGGTGATACTCCCTACCGCTGGCGACCACTATCGTGCGCTCGAAGCCTACTGCGACCACCTGCGCGAGAAGGGTCTGGCGCCGAGAGGGACGGGAAGAAAGCAGTATCCATGGTGGTCACTACCCAATTTCTGCGGGTGGGGAGAGCAGAGCTATCGGGGCTGTTCCCTCGAAAGCTTCACCCCGGGTAAGCTTCCCGAGGGCGCCGCCGATCGCTGCAGCCAGCAGCTTTACGAAGAGATGCTGGATCTGCTGGACGCAGAGAGGATTGATCCCGGCGTGATCACCATCGACGATAAGTGGCAGCAGTCTTACGGATTGGCTCGACCCAACCGGGAGAGATGGCCGGATATGGCGGGCTTCATCGGCCGGCAGCACCAAAGGGGTAGGAAGGTGCTGCTGTGGTGGAAGCTTTGGGACGGCGAAGGTTTGCCGCCGGGGGAGTTGCTGCCAGAGGGCGAGCCGCCGGTGGTAGACCCTACCTCCCCGTCCTACCTGGCCAGGTTGGCAACGGAGGTGCGATACGCGCTGCGGGAACTTGGGGCCGACGGATTCAAGATCGATTTTCTGCACCGCGGCCCGACGCGAGAGCACGGACCCTCCTGGAATGGGGCGGAAGGGGCGCTGCTGATACGGTCGATGCTACGAGCCTTTCAGGAGGCCGCGGTGGAAGCCAAAGACGATTGCCTGCTGGTAGCTCACGCGGCCAACCCCTACCTGTCGGACCTCTTCGACATGGTGCGGCTAAACGATATGCCCTGTCCGGAGGGGGTCGTGGATGGTGTGGTGCCGGAGATGCGGCACCGCGCCAGGATCGCCCGAGCGGCCTGCCCGGAGGCGCTTATCGATACCGATAACTGGCCTTGTCCTAACCGTCGAGAGTGGGCGGAATACCTGAAAGCCCAGCCTGAGCTGGGAGTGCCCAGCCTCTACTACGTCACTGGAATCGACATGAGCGGCGAGCCGTTGAGACCGGAAGACTACGAACTGGTTCTGGAATGCTGGTCCCGGTGGAGAAAGCGGTAGGGTCGCACAGCCGTGTACGCAGCGTACTAAGACGCGATTCGATAATCCAGCGCTCAGGGCGTAAGGTGGCCGGTGTTACCGCCATAGAGCCCGCATCTGGGTGTAAACGTCGAAGGGGCTTTCGCCCCGCACCACTTCGAGGATGGCTTTGCCCCGGTTCGTCCGGCAGGAGAGTGGCTGGCCGGGGCTGACGTGGCGATTCCAGGCCGCCTGAAACGCTTTGATCCTCTGGCGGTTTTCGGCGAAGTAGGAAGGCACCGCATGGTATACCACCGTTATGTTTCCCCAGCCCGAGTGGAGGTGGTGAAGCGTCAAATTTATGGCGGAGAACAGCGAGGAGTCGCTGTTGCTCAGGAAGCGCGGTAGGATGTATCTCGGGTTCCCCAGTGGAGCCATCAACTCATCCAGACATTCTGCAAACAGTTTGCTCTCATCAGCCGAAGCCCCCTCCAGGTAGCAGCGGTAGTAACCATCTTTTTGTGGCACCACCCTTACCGCACCTGGGCCGTGCCCTCCGGACAGCGCGCCCGCGAGCTGCAGCGCCTCGGCGACGGTGGTAGCCAATTGGCCTACACTCACCGACAACCGGCCTCGATAGGGGGCTGCCAGCATAGCGGATCTGCCTATCCTGCCGAGCCCGTAGAACCCGACTAAAAGCGCGGCAAGCAGCGGCTGCTCCGCTAACAACAGGATGGGCGCCGATAGCAGGGTAGCCAGGGTCCAGACGACGACCAGGGGGTTTCTCTTCTTGTGATAGGCTTCGGGCAAGGGGTAATCGCGCTCGACCTGCCGGAGTCTCGCTTGGTAATCGACCCGTCGCGGCGCTCCAACCTTAACCCGTAGGGTTTGGGTCTCCTGGTTCCGGTAGGGAGTTCCCACACCCCACTGCTGGTAGGCTGCATCCCGCTCGCTGGCCTGCTTCAGCAGCGCCTGGTTTATTGCCGGGAACTGTTGAGCTGCGGGAGGTCCGTAGGGCGAGAGTTGGGAATGGACGTGGGATACACCGCACTCAATCTCTCCGTCCGGCGTCAGCGCGTAGTAGTGCTGATGCTTCCGCACGAAGCGCTGGTAGTCGGCTAAACCTTTTGGGTGGTCGGGGGCAACGCACACAATGTCCCAGTTGTTGGCCACCTTCCGCGGGTTAGCAGGGTCCAGTCGGAGGGAGCGGCCTCGGATCTGGTGTACCGCGGTGCTGGTCGTGGCCGTGGTCAGGTCAATAAGGACGTTTACCTTTTTGGCGTCCCATCCCTCCCCCAGCAAACCCCTGGTTCCCATCAGGCAGCGACATCGCCCATCTTCGAAGTAGCGTGTGAGCAGCGGCACGTAGTGGCGTGAACGCCACCAGGACGATTCAGCCCTGATTACCAGCAGATCATCCCAGCCGGTATCTCGATTCCCGTTTGAGACGGATGTGAGCGGCTCGGCTCGCAACAGCCCCCGGATTTGCGGCACCTGTTCTTCTATCCACGGCACCAGCTCTGCCACGGTTGCCCTGGAGCAGGCGACCGTCTGGCCGGTCATCAGGATGGGATCCAACTGCATCGTCTGAGGATCAGAGAGGAGTATCCGGAGTAGCAGGGCTGCGCTGCCCGCCTGCGGGTCCAAAACACCCCGCAGCCGCGCCAGGAGAGCGCTGCCGGCTCGCTCGTAGTCGCACAGCAGTACCGCTCGCAACTGCCTGCCGAGGCTGCGTTCTTCCTCGCCCAGGATTGCCAGCGCTCCCGCAGCTTTGCCGGCCGAGAGGGCCAGCACCCGGTCTACCGGGGAAACGTAGCGCCTAACACCCCTCCCGCTCAATACGTATCCCAGGGACGGCAGCGCTCGCCGTATCTCCTGCCACGCTTCAGCGTCTTTGGGGTCCGGGCTTCGCTTCAGGTAGCGAAGGCAGTAATCCTCAAGTAGCTCTACCCAATCATCGGCTGTAGGCGGGCGGCGATGGCGTTCCTGCAGAGGGACTCCCTGGGGGAGTTCCAACCGGTTGTGCTGCAGGAAGCGGAGAGACGCCAGGGCGAGAGATGGCCTGTCTCGCTCGAAACGGGACCATCTCACCTGAGCCCCCTCTTTGGTCTTACGGATCACTGCCCGTCGATGTACCCACTCCACGAACGATAGGGAGGCGAAACCAGGCTCCATCAGCCGGCTGATGAGCCGCAGGAAGCGGGCGTGTTGGTCGGCGATGTAGTCCATCTCGTGCTGAGGAGGTAGCGTCAGATAGACCAGGTCCTGATAAGGGGCTAAATTTCCTTCTTTGACAGCAGCCGGTGTGGGTATTTGGAAATCGGTTCTGTGGAAGAGATCCCTGTAGAGCGCATCTTCTCGAGCCTCTAGCTCTTGAGGAGGGGTTCCGGTCAGGCCGACCAGAAAGCTCTCATCCCCCAACTCCTCCACCAACGCCCTGACCAGATATCCCCACAGATCCAACAGGTGGTGGCATTCGTCCAGGATCAAGGTCCATGGGCCCAACGTCTTCATGCTCGCTATCAGTTGCTGCCCGTTGCGATGCAGCAGGGCGAGTAGCTCTTGGCGATCTCCCCCCTGGGCGATCAACGCTCGAGCCCGGCGCTGGAAGGCGGCTAGCTCCGTACGAAAATGCGGGCTTCCCACCTCCTCGAGCCTCCGGATCTCATCAGATGCCTGTTCTATCGTGAGCCCCTCGGATCGAGCAAGGCTGTTTCGCCAAAGCTCCAGCGCCCTCTCTCGTAGATCCGAGTTGTCGTCTTCCAGGTTGCAGAGAGATTGGTAGGTAAGGATGGTGAGAGGAGCCAGCGCTTCGTCGTCCAGGCTGGGCCGTACCGATGGTGGGGTGAAGCCCTGCCATTGGGAAGCCCATTGGGCCTGAATGGCGGTGTTCGGGCAGAGCACCAGCGTATACCTGTCCATCCTGCGGGCAATCTCCAGCCCCAGGACCGTCTTCCCCGCGCCGGGGGGCAGCGCTATATGTAACCTATTCCTGTTAGACGATCTCGCCTGTTCGAACGCTTCCAGCGCCAACTGCTGGTATCGCCGAAAGGGCCGGCAGTAGGCGGTCTCTCCAAACAGCTTCGGGTTTTCGCCGGCTACCGGCTCAGCCATCGTAGCTATCACCCCTGGGCAACGGATGCGCGCTGCAGTATAACACAGGGCGGCGCTGCTCCCTAGAAGAAGTTGATTTTGAGGGGTATACTGTCTCGAGTAACCTCTTCGGGAGGCCGATTTGATATTGGGATCCTTACGGGTTACCCGATCACGGCCCCACCAATTTCCTCTACTAGAACCGGCTCAAGCAGCCGATAAACATAGTATGGCGATAGCTTTTATGCATTGCAGATGGCATGTCGCTTGCGTTCGGCGGTTATCAGTGTGGTAGTTGCGAGTGCGGTTCTAAAACGACGAATCCTATGCCCGGATAGATCCGGCTCTGGGTGGTATACGCGCTACTCGGGAAACCATACCATCTTTTCCTTTCCGAACTGGAGTATCTGTAGATGGAGTCTGCTGCACAAAGAGATTCCTCTACCTTAAACCAGGGTAGAGGTTGGACTGTTGTGTTATCGGCTGCGCTGGCAATTCTGGGAGCAACCACCGTTATAGTGCTGGCCGCTCAGATTGCCGCGATGATGCCATCGTTTCAGGTCAACGTAGAAGAAGCTTCGGTGGAATTGTCACCGGCGGTCCCCGTTAACGTCTCGGTCTCGCGGCTCGGGGTATCCGTAATAGATGTTACTCTGATAGAGAAGAACAGGGACATCGATGGTAAGGTCCTTTCGGAGCGGGTGGTTCCGGTGGAACTTGCCCCCATTGAAGGCCCTCTCCTCAGCTACTGGTCTGAGTATCAGCTCACAAACCCAGATAGTTCAAACCCATTAGCGTATGACAACTACTACGATCTGCGACTGACAGTTAGCGTACGGGAGCCTGCCTTTCCACTTCCAAAAGAAGTGCTGATCACGCGCGAATACCCTTTTCAAACCCTAACCACTCCCCAGCTTCGAGCCCCGGAAGGGGTGGTTGAGCTGGGCTATCAAAAACCTCTCCGGTTGGAGTGGAACTCGCCGATACGCCAATTCGAGGTTGAGATAGAACCTCCAGTCGAAGTAAATAGCTGGATTGACCAGGAGCTGCAGCAGGTTGGATATGTGAATCTAATAAAAGAGGAGCCTGGTAAACAGTACACCATTCGCGTCGTGAACGCGCAGGGCGCAAACGGGGCGCCGCTGATAGTAAGCCCCAAGGTAACGGTGGAGACGGCAGCACATCCGGCGCCTATCCAAGACTCGGTGTATGTAGAGAACGGTGATCGAGTGGTCGTACGGTGGGACCGCCCGGTGAAGAGCCTCGATTATGAGATTACGCCATTCATCGGAAGTAGTCTCACGATCGACCCAAAGGACCCAATGATCAGCCTGGTGCAGCTTCATAATCCCCCCCAACAACAGGAATACCGGATAACGTTCACAGGCGGGACTGGGACCTCCGGTGCTCCCATAGAGGGGCCTCACGAGATTACCGTTAACACCCCTCCGCCCTTGTCGATTCAGGAGTTTCGCCCGGTCGAGGGGACGTTCGGAGTTGCCCTCCAAGAGCCGATCTCCATCACCTTCGCCGAGGAGATACTGGATCGGAAATCCGCCGAGGCAGCGCTATCTATCGAGCCACAGGTACCAGGCTATTTCGAATGGCCGGAGCCGAACAAGCTCCGGTTCGTGCCGCAGGAGCGGTATCCGGAGATGACGGAGATCAATGTGACGGTAAAGGCCGGGAGAAACGGTCCTCGGAGCCTGGCAGGCGGATATCTGGAAGAGCCGATAGAGTTCACTTTCCTCACGCGGCCGAACAAGCTAATCGATGTAGATCTCACCAAGCAGCAGCTCACGCTGTTGCAAGGGGACGAGCCGGTGTTTACCACACTGGTGGCAACCGGGGTGCGTGGAGCCGAAACCCCGGTCGGGGAGTACATTATCCATTACAAAGCGCCGTTTCTCCGGATGCGAGGGGTCAATCCGGATGGGTCGCGCTACGATATCCCCAACGTCCCTTGGGTTATGGCCTTTCTGGGTGACTACACGATCCACGCTGCTCCATGGCGATGGCAGTTCGGCTACCCGCAGAGTAATGGCTGCGTAGGCATGACGACTGCTGATGCAAAATATGTATACGATTGGACGCCAATCGGCACACCTGTAAGGATCCATTACTGACGTTGACATATCGAGATCGCCGGTTTTATACTTAAATCCGAGCGAAACAGTAGGAATTTAGCGAAGCGGTTGGGTTGAATATGAAGATTTCCACGCGCGGCCACTACGGTCTGCTGGCTATGGTCGAACTGGCCAAACATCACGGGCAGGGGCCACTCTCCCTTTCGGATATCGCCGAAACGGGTGGGCTTCCCTTGGCTTATCTTGAGCAACTGTTCGGCAATCTGCGCCAGGCAGGCCTCGTAGAGGGTACCAGAGGGGTGAGGGGTGGCTACAAGCTGACTCGCAGCCCGCAGGAGATCACCGTCGGAGAGGTTGTTAGGGTTCTGGAAGGCCCTATCGGCCCAGTGGATTGCGTTTTGGAAGGGGAGAGCGCCGATTGCTGCACTCGCAGCACCACTTGTTCCATCAAGGATATGTGGGTGCGAGTGCACGAGGGCATACTGGAGGTGCTAGATAGCACCTCTCTCGCGGATTTCAAAGATAGCCCTGAAGGTAGCGCCGGGCGCTAAAAACCCGACGGTACTTCACCCGACCGATTAGCCCGATTAGTCCTATCGGTGTAATAGAGGATCTACCCTTGAAAGGAGACACACACGCAGTGACGCGTTTTATCTACCTGGATCACGCTGCTACCACTCCGGTTCGTCCCGATGTGGTAGAGGCCATGCTGCCCTTTTTCACCGAGCAGTACGGCAACCCTTCCAGCATATATTCCGTGGCTCGTGAAGCTCGAAAGGCGTTGGACCGGGCGAGAAATGATGTGGCTGAGATTCTCAGGTGTAGCCCCTCGGAGATCATCTTTACGAGCGGGGGCACCGAAAGCGATAACTTGGCCCTCAAGGGGGTTGCGTTCGCTAATCGCCACAAGGGCAACCACATCATCACCACCCAGGTAGAGCACCACGCTATCCTGCACACTGCGGAGTTACTAGAGAAGCGTTTCGGCTTCCGGGTTACCTATCTTCCGGTAGACCAATACGGAACCGTAGAGATGGAAGCCCTGGAGAAGGCCATAACCCCGGACACGATCTTGATAAGCGTCATGTACGCAAATAACGAGGTTGGCACGATTCAACCCATCTCCGAGATCTCCCGGATAGCGAGGGACCGGGGCATCGTATTCCACACCGACGCCGTTCAGGCGGGCGGTAGCCTCGATCTGAATGTGGACAGGTTGGGAGTGGATATGCTGAGTCTCTCTGCCCACAAGTTTTACGGCCCCAAGGGGATCGGGTTGGCCTATGTCCGGAAGGGCACCAACTACTGGCCTCAGCAGCAGGGCGGCGGGCAGGAAAGAGGCCGCCGGGCGGGAACCGAGAACACAGCATATATTATCGGGCTGGCCACAGCGCTGAAGCTGGCATACGAAGAGTTGGAATCTAACAATGCTCACTCGGCTAAGTTGCGTGATAGATTGATCGAGGGTGTGATAGGCCGTATTCCGGGATCGTACCTTACGGGGCACCCCATACACCGGCTTCCCAACAACGCCAGCTTTGCCTTCGATTACGTGGAGGGTGAATCGATCTTGCTTGGCCTGGACCTAGCGGGGATAGGGGCTTCTAGCGGCTCGGCGTGCTCCTCCGGAGCGCTTGAGCCATCGCATGTGCTGAAGGCAATGGGGGTTCCGGCTGACCGAGCCCACGGGAGCCTGAGGCTTACCACGGGTCGGGATAATACCGAGCAGGATATCGACTATGTGTTGGAGGTTCTCCCAGGTATCGTTGAGAGATTGAGGGCAATGTCACCCCTGGCAGGAGCCGCGGCTCTGTCAGGCGAGTCGCGATAGACGGCTGGGCTGCAGAATCGAAAGCTACAAGGAGCGAAGAGGTCAATGTATAGCCAGATAGTGATGGATCACTTCAGCAATCCCCGAAACGTTGGGGAGATACCCGATGCCGATGGTGTGGGGGAACTGGGCAGCCCCGTCTGCGGCGATATGATGAAAGTTTACATAAAGGTTAAAGACAATCGCATCGTCGACATCAAGTTCAGGACCTTCGGCTGTGGGGCTGCGATAGCCAGCAGCTCCATGGCGACGGAGTTGGTGAAGGGGAAAACGATAGAAGAGGCGCTAGCGACGACCAAAGACGAAATCGTCAAAGCTCTGGGCGGCTTGCCGGAAGCTAAGATTCACTGCTCTGTCCTGGCGACGGATGCCCTGCAGAAGGCCATCGAGGACTATAAATCAAAGGTCAAACCGTAAAATACTGGGGGAGGGAGGCGATCCCATCCCCAGTATTATATTTTTTTATTGAGTGTATCCCTTCAGAGGTCTGCCATCGACGGTGATGCGAGGGCGAAGCATCAGCATATCGTAATGTGTTAGCGCCTGGAGGTCCCTGTCGTAGTTGGAGCCGATAGCTACATGGCAGGTTCCGCTCACCTTCTCCGCCTCCAGCATGTCAGGGATCATCTCTGCATCTGGATTCAACCCTAATCCTACTTCGCCGATGCCGCGAGCGTTGCGGGCGTAATCTTCTTTCCCCATGGCGAGAGCCTGCTTCGAGCTCTTTGCCAACATCGCCTCCACGGCATCTGAGTGGGCGCTGGGGAGAATGTGGGTGACGTACCCGTTCTTCACCTCCATGACCAGCGGTTCGGTGGGCAGCAGGCATTCGGTGCCCATAGCGATAAGGCCATCGAACACTATCCGTCCCTGCGCAGTGCCTAGCTCAGGGGAGAAGAATATCTCCCCGCAGGGGAGATTGCCGTGCGCGCCGGGCTTTCGAAGGTCGCCGTCGTCGACAAAAATCTGGCGGCCGCGGAGCCCGACAGTTAGATCGGTGCCGGCAGGGGTTTCAATCCGCATCTTCGAACAGCCTTGGATCGATGCTTTCAAAGCAGCCGCAGAAGATCTGATGGCTGCGTAATCCACGTCCATCGCTCTGAGAAAGGTATCCAACTTGATGCCGGGCGAAGTCCCTGCTCGAGAGCGTTTGTCTCCGTCGGTTACTCTGTCGAAAATATGGGTGTACTTTTGCCCGTTGCGCCCCACGTAACCTATGTGGAGGCCGTGAGGATCCTTTCCGATCTTATCGGTGGATATGCTGAGCAGGATATCCGGCTCGGAGGCGATAGCCGCGAGGACGGCCGGATCGGAGAAATCGGTTATGCCCTTAGCTGGTTGGCGCACCAGGAGGGGTTTGCCCGACAGCTCCCGGGTCGCTTCGAAGTAGGCATCACAGATCAGTCGCGACGCTTCCTCTGGGTTGCCTACGATAAGAACTCGTTCATCTGGTTGAAGCCCCAGGGCTTGTTCCAGCACAACCCTGGCAATGCGCTTTAGTTCGCGGGAATCTACCATTTGTACCCCCGGATTACCTATTTCAAGGCTCTGAGTATTCAAACCCAGCCTTGTCTACCTGTAGATCACTATCGGCTCATTGTTGCACAGTTGCGAACCGGCTTCAACAACAAATTGCGCTGGCAACTGATATGTCGTTGACAGTGGGCCAAAGTGGCAATAGTCCGGTAGTCCTAGTAGAATCCCTGTGAACCTGGAATGGTATTGTGGGGGATATCGATGAACAACCGAAAAGGACGAATTCTAACGGGTGACAGACCTACCGGAAAGCTGCACCTAGGCCATTACGTTGGGACTCTACGCAACCGGGTACGGCTTCAAGATGAATATGAATGCTTCTTTATTATTGCCGACTACCACGTTTTGACCACCAAGCAGACGGACCTCAAAGAGGTGGAGCAGAATATCAAGGATGTGCTGCTGGACAACCTCAGCGTTGGGATAGATCCGGAGCGGAGCACGATCTTTCTGCAATCGCTGGTGCCCCAGATCCCCGAGTTGCATCTGCTCTTCTCTATGCTGACTTCAGTGCCTCGGCTGCAGAGGGTACCGACCCTGAAAGAGGTGATGCGTGACCTGAAATTGGAGACTGCTTCCTACGGGTTGTTGGGCTATCCGGTGCTACAGGCTGCGGATATTCTGATCGTGAAGGGCGAACTGGTCCCGGTAGGAAAAGACCAAAAATCTCATGTCGAGGTGACGCGAGAGGTCGCTAGGAGATTCAATGAGCTGTACTCCCCGGTATTCCCGGAGGCCCAGGCTTTGATTGGCGACGTGCCTACTTTAGTGGGAACTGATGGCAAGGCTAAGATGAGCAAGAGCCTTGGGAACGCCATCTATCTGGCTGATGACCCGAAGACGGTGGAAAAGAAGGTGATGGGGATGTATACGGACCCTACTCGCATCCACGCAACCGATCCCGGCCACGTGGCTGGAAACCCCGTCTTCATCTACCATGATGCTTTCAATCCTGACAAGGATGAGATCGCCGATCTGAAAAAGCGTTACCGGGCCGGAAAAGTAGGCGATGTAGAGGTGAAGAAGAAGTTGGCGAGGGCGCTTAACAACTTCCTGGACCCGATACGAGAGCGCCGAGCCTATTACGAGGAACGTCCCCACCTTCTCGAAGAGATAATTCAAAAAGGCAGCGAGAAAGTACGGGCGATTGGGGCTGAGACTATCAAACAGGCGCGCGAGGCGATGGGGATCAACTACTTCAGGTAGGGCTAAAATAATTGGACCGAACTGGATCCGACCGATCAGTCCGATCCGGTCTATCAGAAGGATCAGACCGGCTTAGCTGGTACACCGTACGATACAACAGCCCTACGAAGCGCCGGGACGGTGGAGCCTCCGGTCACTATGGTTGAACCAAGGATGGAACAAATATGAGCATATCCACTTTGGAGATAGCCCGCGACCTCGCGGTATCATCTCCTACTAAGATAGTGCTGCTGGTCATAGATGGATTGGGCGGTTTGCCCAATCCGGAAACCGGGCTGACGGAGCTTGAGACCGCTCATTTGCCTAATCTAGATCGTCTGGCAGCCGCCTCTGATGTTGGGTTAACGGTCCCCCTGGCTACCGGTGTAACCGTCGGTAGCGGCCCCGGCCACCTTGCGCTTTTCGGTTACGACCCTCTGCAGTTCTGTTTCAGGCGAGGAGCCACGTCTGCGATGGGGGTTGGGTTTCCAATGAAGCCCGGTGATGTCGCTGCCCGAATGAACTTCGGCACCATCGATGACGAAGGCTTGATCGTCGATCGTAGAGCTGGCCGTATCTCCTCAGAGGAGGGAGAGCGGCTCTGCGGTCTGCTTCGCAAGATCCGAATTGATGGCGTTGAGCTGTTTATTGTGATGGAGAAGGGGCACCGCGCCCTGGTTGTGTTCCGTGGTGAGGGGTTATCGGACAAACTGACGGACTCCGACCCCCACCATGAGGGTGTACCGATATCCCCCGTACGTCCCCTGGCGGACGAAGCGAAGCACACTGCTGATCTGGTCAACAAGTTCATCAGAGAGGCTATCGAGACGTTACGTGGGGAAACACCAGCTAATGCCGTGCTGCTGAGAGGCTTTGGCGGGCTACCTGAGGCGCCTTCTATGAGGGAGATATTTAAGCTGAAGGCGGCTGCTATCTCCGCTTATCCCACTTATCAGGGAGTAGGTCGAATAGTTGGTATGGATGTGCTTCCTGCCGGGGATGAACTGGAGTCGGAGGTAGAGACGCTGGAGAACAGTTTTGGTGAATACGACTTCTTCTACCTGCACGTCAAATGGACCGATGCCGCTGGCGAGGATGGTCGTTTTCAGGATAAGGTCAGGGTGTTGGAGACGGTAGACAGCATTATACCCCGTATCGAGAGGCTGGGCCCCGATGTGCTGGCGGTTGGGGGCGACCACTCCTCGCCCTCGGTATACCGGGAGCACACGTGGCACCCCGTACCATTCATGTTGCACTCCCCGTGGTGCTTGCCTGCCCGAATAGAAGGGTTCACTGAGCGAGAATGCGCGAAGGGAAGCCTGGGCAGATTCCCAGCCGAAAGGGCTATGTTGCTGATGATGGGCCACGCTGGGAAACTGGCTAAGTTCGGGGGGTAATACCTCTATGCCCCTTTGACGTAGCGCTTCAACTGGATTATCCTATTAAAGTAGATATAAACGATCTTATTAATCACCCTTCGGGAGGACTCATTGCAGATTACCAGGCGCGCTGACTATGCAGTTAGAACGGTGCTGGATGTCGCCGGGTTGCGACCGGGGGATGTGGCGCTCACCAGCGAGGTAGCTGAACGCCAGAGGATTCCTGCGCCGTTTCTAGCCAAGATCGTGCTTGCGCTGACCAGGGCGGGTATATTGCGCTCCTTCCGCGGCTCCGGTGGCGGCATCGCGTTGGCCAAACCGCCCGATCAGATAACGCTGCTGCAGGTAGTGGAAGCGGTAGATGGCCCGCTGGCCATGAACCGTTGCGTGTTATGGCCGGACGAATGCGAGAGGTCTGATGCCTGCCCCGTACACGATGTTTGGTGTGAGGCTCGCACGTTGCTGGCCGAGCATCTAGGGGCGATAAGCCTAGCCGCCCTGGTAGAAGATCGGCGGGGAGACGTTCTTGACACTGGTTAAGAAAGTGGATATTATCATATTGTGGTCATCTGTCTCCTGGCGCAACAATCCTCGTCTTAATTCAGGAAAGTGAGGTTCAGCGCTATTTGGACAGTTCCCTAATAATACTGCTAAGTAGTCTGGTGGGGTTGCTGGTAGGCGCTTTCGCAGGCTACTTCGTCCGGCAGTACCTGGTGGGGGCGGATTTAAAGCTGGCGCAAACAAGCGCCGAAAAGCTTATAGCTGAAGCCAACGCCAAGAAAAGCGAGATGCTTCTCGAAGCCAAGGACGAGGCTCTCAGGATCAGGCAAGCAGCCGAACAAGAGCACCGGGAGCGGCGCAACGAGCTGCAGCGGTTGGAGCGGCGTATTCAGCAAAAGGATGAAAATCTGGATCGTCGGTTGGAGAGCGTCGAACGGCGAGAGAAAACACTGACCACTAAAGAGAAGGAGTTAGAAGGGCTACGTTCCGAGATCGAAGGGCTGAAGGTTCAGCAATTCAAGGAATTGGAGCGAGTTTCGGGTCTGACCAGAGAGGTTGCGAAGGCTGAGATTCTCAAGGCTGTCGAGGAAGAAGTAAAGCTCGACGCCGCCCGAAGGGTACGTGAGATCGAAGCGCAGGCTCGAGAAGAGGGCGATCGCAGGGCCAGGCAGATCATTACCATGGCCGTTCAGCGATGCGCGACCGATCTGGTAGCGGAAACGACAGTTTCCGTGGTACCTCTTCCCAGCGATGAGATGAAAGGTCGGATCATCGGCCGGGAAGGGCGGAATATCAGGGCGCTGGAGAGCGCTACCGGTGTGGATCTGATTATCGATGATACGCCGGATGCGGTGACACTTTCCGGTTTTGACCCGGTCCGCCGCGAGATCGCACGACTCGCGCTTACCAAGCTAATCAACGATGGCCGGATTCACCCTGCAAGGATCGAGGAGGTCGTCAACAAGACCAGGTTAGAGGTCGAGGCAGCTATCCGAGATGCAGGTGAGGAGGCCGCTTTGGAAGCCGGTGTCCATGGGTTGCACCCAGAAGTGATCAAGCTGCTGGGTCGTATGAACTATCGAACCAGTTACGGCCAGAATATTCGACTTCATTCGGTAGAGGTTTCACATCTGGCTCAGGTTATTGCTTCTGAGATTGGTGCTGATATAAATGTGGCGCGAAGAGCTGGTCTGCTCCACGATCTGGGTAAAGCGGTGGACCATGAGTTCGAGGGTCCACACGCGATCATCGGGGCAGAGCTCGCTAGGCGATACGGCGAGTCGCAGAAGATAGTTCATGCAATTGCAGCTCACCACGCCGATGAAACCGAGCCTCAAACCTTGGAGGCTGTCATTGTCCAGGCCGCCGACGCCATTTCGGGAGCCAGACCGGGGGCAAGGCGGGAGACGTTGGAGCATTATATTAAGCGATTAGAGTCATTGGAGAATGTAGCTAATTCCTTTGAAGGTGTGGAAAAGTCGTTTGCAATCCAGGCTGGACGTGAAGTTCGTATCATCGTAAAGCCCGAAGAGATCGACGATCTAGGTGCCGCGAGGTTAGCTCGCGAAATCGTAAAGAAGATTGAGGAAACGTTGCAGTATCCGGGCCAGGTCAAGGTGACCGTGGTGCGTGAAACCAGGGCAGTTGACTACGCTAAGTAGGTTACATATACATAAAAGAAGGGGCCGGAAGCTTAAAGCTTCCGGCCCCTTCTCGATTTTTCGGCATAGTGGTTGCGTAATAGACGCTGGGCACGAGGTACCTGATACCTGTTGCCTTTTACCTAGAGGAGGAATTTTGCGAGAGCGGCGTTCTAGAGTTGACCTTCATCTGCATACGACGGCCTCCGACGGGGCCTATACCCCCTCGGAGTTGGTCAGAGAGGCCAAAGCCTGCGGCTTGGAGTGTATCGCCATAACGGACCACGATTCCACCAACGGAATCGACGAGGCGTTGGCGGAGGGAGAGCGGCAGGGTGTGCACGTCATCCCAGGTATTGAGATGAGCACCGATATTCCCCGTGCTGAGGTTCACGTCCTGGGGTATTACCTGGATTATAAGGACGAGGAGTTCCAGAGGGTGCTTCAGCAGTTGAGGGACGGGCGGCGTGACCGAGCCGAGAAGATAATAGCCAAATTGGCGGAGATGGGGATGCCTCTGAACTGGGATCGAGTGCTCGAGGTGGCCGGTAAGGGGTCGGTAGGTCGGCCGCACATAGCTCAGGTGATGGTCGAGATGGGCTACGTGGCGTCCAACATTGAGGCTTTTGCGAGCTACATCGGACGCAACGCGCCGGCTTACGTCGAACGATACAAACTGACTCCGGTCGAAGCGGTCTCCCTCATACGAAAGACCAAAGGGCTTCCTGTACTGGCCCATCCGGGCGAACTTTTCAACCTGTCGCAGCTTTTGCCCGATCTGATCTCAGCGGGGCTGGTGGGGATGGAAGCATACTATGGTGACTACAGTCCCGAAGCCGTGGAGGGATTGTTGGGACTGGCCGACGAGTACGGTCTGATCCCCACCGGCGGCACCGATTTTCACCGCGCAGAGCCCGACGGCCACGGGCCAAAGCGCCCGGGGGCAACCTGGGTGCCTTGGGAGTCGGTTAGGCGCTTAAAGGCGCTGGCATCGAGGTTAGGAAGAGTATCGCCAGGCCCTTGCTAGCACCCTCGCCGGCCCACCTCCCTGGCCTTCCAGTTTGATCGGCAGACAGAGCAGCTCGAAGCTTCGTTGGAAATCAGCAAATATTGAAGATAAAAAATCAAGCGGTAAAGAGTGCCTTACTCTTTTACCGCTTGATTCATCGATACGATCTACAACTTTTGCCACCCGTAGGTTTGGTCATGGATAACATATTTTTCGTGGCCCGGCCTCTTATCCACGAAAATCCTGCCTTCCTTCATCACCATTTTGATATTCTTTCGCTCTTGTAAAACTCGGATGTCGGCCAGAGGGTCTCCGTCGACGGCGATGATGTCCGCTAGTTTGCCCGCTTCGATGGTTCCAAGATCTTTGCCTAGCCAGAGCGCCTCAGCGGCGTTTTTTGTCGCTGTCTGGATAGCCTCCATCGGAGTCATCCCGTACTCGACGTAAACCTCCAGCTCGATAGCCTGGGCTCCCATTTCCGGGTCGAGCTGGGTATCCGTTCCCATTGCTATCTTGATGCCGGCTTGATGGATCCTCTGGAAGGTTTCTTTGGTATGAGGTTGGAGGCTCTTCATCTTTTTGAGCGTGAACTCCGAGGTTCCGCTTCTTCGACGGATCTCAATTGCCCGATCTGTACGATGCGCCAGGGTGGGAACAACTGGTTTATTTTCGGCTTTGATCATGGCGATGGCTTCATCGTCTGTGAAGACGCAGTGCTCGATGGTATCGACCCCCGCTCGGACGGCCATCTTTTGCGCTACGGGAGTGAAGCAGTGGCAGGCGACCGGCTTTTGGAAGTAGTGGGCTTCCTCCACGATAGCATTCAACTCCTCCTGCGACATGTTGCGGATGTCGGGCGCCTCCTTGTCTGTTCCTCCTCCGCCTGATGCGCAGGTCTTGATCAGGTCCACATGTTTTCTGGTATTCTCGCGAACCTTTTTCCGCAGCTCCCAAGGGCCGTCGGCAAAATCACCTGCCCGCCGGGGCGCATTGCCGGGCAGGATGAGGTCGAGGTGTCCACCGGTGATAGTGGTCCAACCGGCGACCTTGAGACGGGGCCCGGCAACGAATCCACGATCAATGGCATCGCGGACGGCTAGTGTCTCATCGGTCAAAATGCCCGTGTAGCCGATCCAACCATTGGTGCGCAGGGTCGTCAACCCCGCTTCGAAGCAGATCTGCGCGTTTAGCAGCGACTGTAGCATCTGGAGCTGGGGAGTAACTTCGAAGGTTGCGACTCGGTAATTATTGGTAGTGAGTATGTTGAAAGCCTCGATGTGCATGTGGCAGTCGATGAGTCCGGGCATCAAGGTGCAGCTTCCCATATCCACGACCTGGGCATCTTCGGGGACCTGCACTTCGAATGTGGATCCAACCTGCTTGATGCGAGAACCATCGATCAATACAACTGCGTCTTTGAGCACATCGCCGTTGCCATCGATCAGCTTGGCGCCCTTGAGAACTAACATACGAATCTCCCGTACATATGAGTGTAGTTGTCAACTATCTTCGACAGGATCATTTATTCTCCCTAGTTGACGGCCTGTTGATATAAAGCGACGAACTCATCATTCGTCAGACTACGGCCCAATTTGACGGATTCCGTCTTGACCATCTCGAGCAAGCTGTCCGCTACCTCATCGGATGCTTTTAGCCCCAACTCTTCTAGCTTGAACTCGATATTGGCTTTTCCGGCCTTCTTCCCCAGGACGATGTCGTGCTTGCGGCCAAACACCTCGGGTTGAAAGGGTTCGACGGTGTGCGGGTTGCGTCGCAAGGCGGCGGTCGGGATACCTGCCTCCCAGGTGAACAGGTTGGGGCCGATGACGGCTTTGTTAGGGGGCCACTTCCAACCCGATAATTCCTGAACCTTCACAGCGACTTCGTATAGCTTCGGAAGGTTTATCCCAGTAGGGATGTTGTATAGGGCTTGCACTGCCCAAATCACTTCTTCGATCGGCGCATTGCCGGCTCGTTGGCCCAATCCGCTCAGGACGGCGGAGACGCTGGATGCTCCAGCCTCGATCCCCGCCAACGAGTTGGCCACGCCCATGCCAAAGTCGTTGTGGCAGTGAACCTCGATTGGGATACTGATGTTCTTTCTAACCTCGTTGACCATGTAGAACCAGCCTCGAGGTGTGGCGCACCCCGATGTATCAACTAGGGCTACCTTGTCGGCGGCAGCTTCCTTCTCCACCGTGTTTATCAACCGGATTAGGAAGGGGAGGTCGGCACGAGCGGAGTCCATGATAAACGGGATTGTTGCTAGTCCCTTTTCTTTTGCCAGGACTGTGGCGTTGACCGTCTTCTTGATTACATCGTCTTCCGACCAGCCGAACTGGTATTTCAAACGCGCCTGGCTGCCGGGAACTTCCAGTATGGCTCCCCAGACACCGCAGTCGACTGCCATCTGGATGTCCTCTGCTCTTGCTCTCGATAGGCAGGTGATCTTTGCCTTGAGTCCGAGGCTCACGATCTCGGATATGGCATCCCTGTCGGCTTTGGAAACCGGCGGGAAACCTGCCTCGATATATTGGAAGCCTGCTGCGTCCAGCATTTTCGCTATCTCCACCTTCTGAGCTGGGGAGAATACGATGCCGGGCGCCTGCTCTCCATCGCGGAGGGTTGAGTCGTGGAACTCTACCTTCTCCGGAAGATGTAGCTGGCCCATTACCTCAGGTTGAAACTGGTAGTGACTTACCCAGTAGTTATCGGTCTTCCAGGGACCAATCTCTAGATCCATGGCTTCTCCTTTCTTAGCAAAGGAAATTAAATTTTGATAATACCCCTACCGAGGATCTTTCCTTTTTCCAGATCCTCCAGGCCGGTGTTGGCCTCCTCTAAGCGGTAGACCTTATCGATAACCGGGCTGATCAGCCCCTTCTCAGTAAGCTCGATAACCGCCTTGAGGTCATCCTTACTGGACCCTCTACAGCCGATCAGTTCCCACTCCCAAAGGTGGAAGGGCATCGTATCAATCTCCAGGGGATGATTTGCCGAGTAGCCCACGAGTACATAACGCCCCTTCTTCCTGGTGGCGTTGAGTGCCCAGCTGAAGCTGCTCATCGTTCCAACGAAATCTACACACAGGTCGACGCCGTACCCGCCGGTGATCTCTCTGATTTTGGATACTATTTCTCGGTTACCGGCATTGAGAGCCGCATTCGCTCCCAACCGGAGCGCCATTTCCAATCGGCTGTCGTCGATGTCGGTGGCAATGGCTCGACCGCCGAGCGCCTTGACTATCTGGATGGCGTGTACCCCTAGCCCCCCGATACCGACGATCAGAACGTTTTCGCCAGGCCTTAACCGGCCTAGTTGAACCAGTGCGTGGTGAGGCACTGCCACTGCGTCGGGCAGCACCGCTGCCTGTTCGAAGGAGATGCCTTCTCCCAGAGGTAGCAGATTTGCGGCGGGCATCTTGACGTACTCAGCGTAAGCGCCATGAGCCTCGAAACCCGGCCTTCTCTGCTCCTCGCATACATTTTCCTCGCCGTTCAGGCAGTACCGGCATTTGCCGCAGGTGATGTAGAAGTACGCGGCCACTCGCTGTCCGACATGGACGGTGGTGACTTGAGACCCGACCTGCTCTACAACTCCCGCGAACTCGTGCCCGAGGATGTGCGGCATCTTAATCGCGCTGGGGTTCCATTTCCCTCTTGCGATCTTGATATCTGTCCCGCATATACCGCAGGTCTTGACTCGGATCAACACTTCATCAGCCTGAGGTTTGGGGGTTGGTACGTTGTTGTTCAGGCTTAGCGGCGTGTTGAACTCCTTTAAGACCATTGCTTTCATTTAGTCAATCTCCGCCGGCTCAGGGATGCAAAGAGGGGATGAACGCATTCAGCGAATCACTAACTTGCCTCTATGGGTGTCTTCCAGATGTTGGACTGTAGCATCCTCGCGGCCTGAACAGTTCAACGAGCGCAGTCAGTATGCGCCTAACTTCGCGTTCATCCCCCCATTGGGTTCACAGCAGCTACTACATCCAGGCCTTACTTTTTGAGCACGCCCATCTCGTCTAGGACCTGTCGATAGAACTGTTCAAGCTCCTCCAAGTAGGTCTTGAATTCTGCCGAGTTCATGTAGAACTCGACGTTGGTGTTGGTCTTGACGGCTTCCTTCCATTCCGGATCGTCCTTCAGCTTGGCGAATGCGTCGTCCCAGTACTTGACAACCTCGTCGCTGATACCAGCCGGGGCAACCACACCGCGGAAGGAGTTGAAGGTGAAGTCCAGGCCCGACTCCTTCATGGTCGGAGTATCGGGCAGGAAGGGGGACCGCTTCTCGCTGGCTGTGCCAATTACGTTAACCGTACCCGCCTGTACCTGGCCGATCACCTCACTCGGGTTGCAGCTTATAGCGTCGACGTTGCCACCAAGCAGGGCTACCAC
>JBMNNU010000263.1:0-4709 GCA_050942695.1 Chloroflexota bacterium | reverse complement strand
GAATCACTATCCCGGCGGCTGAGGTCATCATTATCTCATCCGTTGGCTTTACTACCCTTGCGTCCGCCACAGGTCCTGTTTTGGCGGTAACCTTCAGAGCAGTCATCCCGCTGCCGCCGCGACCTTGAGCGCGAAACTCCTCCAGAGCTGTGCGTTTGCCGTAACCGTTGGTCGACACCAGCAACAGATCGAGGTTAGGGTCCACGATTTCCATAGATATCAAGCGGTCGCCATCACTCAATCTGATGCCTCGAACCCCCCCGCTGGTCCTGGATGCGGCCCGCAGCAGCGACTCATTGAAGCGTATTGCTTGGCCCTGCTCCGTCACCATGATCGCGTCGGATCCCTTACTGCAGTAGTGCACCGACACCAACACATCGCCATCTTCCAACGACATGGCGATCAGTCCGTTGGAGCGTACTCTGGAGAACTCTCGCAGAGATGTCTTTTTGATCTCGCCCAACCTGGTGGCCATGAGGAAGTAGTCGCCCTCTTCAAAGTTGGGCACCGCCTCCACCGCCGTTACGATCTCTCCTGGGTCCAGGGATATTAGATTAACCACGGGCAAGCCCTTAGCTTGCCGAGTTGCTTCCGGAACTTCGTAGGCTTTCAGTTGGTATACTTTGCCTCGGTCAGTAAAGAACAGCAGGTTGTCGTGGGTGTCCGCTACCAACGTCTGGCGCAGAGCGTCTTCCTCCCGGAAGACCATCCCTTTGATCCCTTTGCCGCCCCTGTGCTGGGCTTGGTAGGTATCGCACGGCATCCTCTTGATGTAGCCACGGTTGCTCAGAGTAATCAGCACATCCTGGTGCTCGATCGTGTCTTCCTCGCTTAACTCGCCGGCCTCCGCAGATACGATACGGGTTCGCCGCTCGTCGCCGTACTTCTCCTTCAGATCAACAAGCTCGTCCCGCACCAAGTACAATATCTTCTGCGGGTTGGCCAGCAGGTCCTCGAGGTAGGCGATGGTCTTCAAAACCTCCGCGTACTCGTCCAGGATCTTCTGTCGCTCCAGGACCGCCAGCCGCCTTAGCTGCATGTCCAGGATAGCCTTAGCCTGAATCTGAGTGAGGCTGAACTTTTCGATTAGGTCCTGCTCGGGCTGCAGCGAGTTGCGGATGGTGCGGATTACCTCATCCAGATTGTCGAGCGCGATTTTGAGTCCTTCCAGGATGTGAGCTCGAGCGCGAGCCTTCTCCAGCTCGAACTGCGTCCTGCGGGTCAGCACCGTCTGGCGGTACTCCAAGAAGTGGACAAGGGCTCTCTTCAGGGTGAGAACCCTGGGCTGCCCGTCCACGAGAGCCAGCATGTTAACCCCAAAGGCCGACTGCATGGCGGTGTGTTTGAACAGCCGGTTTAACACCACCTGCGGTTTGGCATCCCGTTTCACCTCGATGACGATGCGCATCCCCTGCCGGTCGGACTCGTCTCGGAGGTCCGAGATCCCCTCGATCCGCTTATCCTTCACCATGTCGGCGATCTTCTCTATCAAGTTCGCCTTATTGACCTGGAAGGGAAGCTCGGTGACGACGATCTGGAAACGCCCGCTCCTGGCTTCTTCTATCTTAGTCTTGGCCCGCATCAGCACCCGGCCGCGTCCGGTCGCGTAGGCCGTTTTGATCCCCTCTGTGCCCAGAATGAGACCGCCCGTTGGGAAATCTGGACCTTTCACGAAAGCGTACAGATCCTCGACAGAGGCCTCCGGGTTGTCGATGAGGTGAATCATCGCGTCGGCTATCTCGTTCAGGTTGTGAGGAGGGATGTTGGTCGCCATCCCCACTGCGATGCCGGCCGAGCCGTTGCACAGCAGGTTCGGGAATCGCGAGGGCAATACAACCGGCTCCTGCCTAGTAGCGTCGTAGTTGGGCGCGAAGTCGACGGTATCCTTATCGATGTCGACCATCATCTCTACGGCTATAGCGGTCATACGCGCCTCGGTGTATCGCATAGCAGCCGGAGGGTCGCCGTCGATAGAGCCGAAGTTGCCCTGGCCGTCGGCCAGGGGATAGCGCATATTGAACTCCTGGGCCATCCGGACCAGTGTCGGGTAGATCACCGCCTCGCCATGAGGATGGTAGTTGCCTGAAGTGTCGCCGCATATCTTGGCGCACTTCCTATGAGGGCGATTGGGCGCCAGGTTGAGATCGTGCATCGACACCAGAATGCGCCGCTGGGAGGGCTTCAAGCCATCCCTGGCATCGGGCAAGGCTCTGGAAACGATAACACTCATCGCGTAGTCGAGGTAGGAGCTCTTCATCTCCTCTTCGACCATTACTGGCTTCACGATTCCGATATCCATAAGGTTACCTCGCTGTCAAAGGCGGTTCATCCCGCCCATCCGGTTCGTTTTGAACCGCAGCCTTGTTCAGCTCTGAAAGGCGCTCTATCAGCTTGCAATACTCCTCGAATCCCAATACGACAGCAAAAGGCTTCCCCTGTTTTTCAATAAGGAAGCGTTCGCCGCCGAAGTGAGCACGTCCGAGGATCTCTGCGAAGTTGTTACGGGCATCGGCTGCCCGGATTTTTGTGGGCATTGCGGCTCTCCTATATTAAGGAGAGTATACGACAAATTGTACAAAATGTCAAATCTTATATCTGGTCAAGCTCTCGCCGTATCGCTCTCGCCAGCTTTTCCAGCGTTACCGGCTTTCGCACGTAGCTGCCTGCTCCCAAAGCTTGAGCATCAACGACTCGATCCGACTCCGCATAGCCGGAGACTGTGATAGCCCGCTGCCCTGGGCGAATCTCCAGCACTTGACGATAGGTCTCAGTCCCGTCAATCCCATCGGGCATCACCATATCTCGGTAACTTTGTGAGAATCTGAAGCGTTCTAACGAACACCATTTAGGTCTTGGTGATAGTCCACCCCAGCAGCTCGCATTGAAAAGAGGCCTTATCAGGCTATAGTCGATGGGATTCCGAACTGGTTAGCGGCCGGCGAGGGTTAAACGTCCCTCGCCGGTTGCCATTCACTTCAGAAGCCCGAGGGCAGCCAGGGTGCGGCGAATCTCGGCGGACTGTTCCGGGGATGGTGGCATAAGGGGCTTGCGTGCTGCTCCGGCCGGCCGGCCGATTACAGCCATGGCTTCCTTAATTGGTGCAGGGTGGTTGGCGGTGTACCAGGAGCGAATCATGGGCAACAGCCGGTTCTGGAGGTCGCTGGCTCGCCTTGTATCGCCGGAAACGGTTTCACGATAGATCTCCACCAAGGTCTCAGGGACCAGGTTGGCTGCCGCCAATACACCGCCCACCGCACCCATCATGAGAGACTCAAAGAACATGTCGTCGTCGCCGTAGAGGATGCAGAAGTCCTTCGGCGCATCCTCCACCTTTTCGGCCATCGTCGCCAGGTCCCTGGTGCAGTCTTTCAGCCCGACGACTCCAGGGAGGTCGTAAAGGTGACGCATGATAGCGGGGGTGAGATCCAGCCCTGTGCGGCCGGGGTTATTGTAGACGATCACCGGGAGATCCGACTGCGCGGCAACATCCGCGAAGTACCCCACGACGCCATCCTGAGACGGGCGCATGAAGTAGGGAGGAGTCAACAGGGCTGCGGCGGCGCCCACCTCCTTATATGCACGAGCCAGTGCAACAGCCTGCGCTGTGTTGGGATGGAAATCCCCGGCCATAACCGGCGCTCGCCCCGCGATATGCTTCACCGAGACCTCCACCGCTTTGATCCGCTCTTGATCGGTCAAATTGGTGAACTCACCGCAGTTGCCTGCGATCAGGAAACCGTGGACCCCGGCGGCTAACTGGCGATCGATCAACCGGCGAAGCCGCGTTTCGTCAAGACGGTCGGATTGATCAAAAGGCGTAACCATCGAGCTGATTACGCCGGTAAAGAGGAGCGCCATCGTTGCTGACCTCCGCGTGCTGAGTCCTGCGTCTTGTTCTGAGTTCTGGGTTCTGAGTTCTAAGTGCTGAGTACTTAGTCCTGAGTCCTGTTCTGAGTGCTGAGTTCTGGGTTCTGGGTGCTGGAAGCCGATGCCTGACGGCTAATAGCTGAAAGCTGATAGCTGACGGCTGATAGCTATTCCCTTGTGCCTTGTGCCTAAATTCTAATTCCTAAGCTCCCGGGGCTCTCATCCGCCGCCAACGAAAGTGACTACCTCGATGATGTCACCATCTCCCAGACAGGTAGAATCGTACTCCTCCCGCCTGATGATCCGTCGGTTCAATTCCACGGCCACGCGGGCCGGATTCACACCTTTGGTCTCAAGCAGTTGGGCTACGGTGGATCCTGCCTGGACGGTTTCCGGTTTTCCGTTCAGAGTTATTTTGTATGCCATATTTCTATCCACCCCTACCGAACAACGCCCTCTATTGGGCTGCTGGCCGACGCATAGGCTTTCTTAGGGATCCTACCGGCCAGGTAAGCGTTCCTACCTGCTTCGATTCCCAACCGCATAGCTTTCGCCATCTGGGCCGGATTCTGTGCGAGGGCTACAGCAGTATTGATGAGGCAGGCGCTGGCGCCTATCTCCATTGCCAAAGAGGCATCCGAGGGGGCGCCCAATCCGGCATCCACCACCACCGGTACCTTAGCTTGATCGATGATTATCTTGATCTGTTCGAAGTTCACCATTCCTTGACCGGAGCCGATGGGAGAGGCCAGGGGCATAACCGTGGCGCATCCAACCTCTTCCAGCCGTTTGGCCAGCACGGGGTCATCGTTTATATATGGGAGGACCACGAATCCCTCGTC
>JBMNNU010000262.1:0-4715 GCA_050942695.1 Chloroflexota bacterium | reverse complement strand
CCCTCGCTTAGCCTGGTCCTTGGAGATATTCAGATTCACACCACTTCATACAGGGTTTTCCTGAGCCTGGCGGCACTGTCGACCGTCGGACTGGCGTGGTTGGTGGCTACCCGCCGCGGATTGCATCGAGGCCGCAGCCTGGCCTGCCTGATGGCTATGGCCGTAGCCTTCCCGGTTGGGGCTCGGCTGTTCGATGCGATTACTAAAGCGGATCTGTACAGCCGGGAGCCTCGACGGCTGCTGGCCTTGGACTTCAACGGCTTCTCCATGTGGGGAGGGCTGATCCTGGCCGTGGCCGTCGGGGCGACGGTGAGCCGCCTGCTTTCGGTGGACTTGGTGCGGCTAGCCGACTCGACCATGCCCGGCATCGGCGTTGGGGTGGCCTTGACGAGGGTCGGCTGCTTTATGGCCGGCTGCTGCTACGGCAGGGAGACCGACCTGCCGTGGGGCGTCACCTTTCCGTCGGGGAGCAACGCTCACCTGCATCAACTGCTGGGTGGGGGGCTCTTATCTCTGCAGAGCGCCCCTCGCCCCGTCCATCCGACTCAGTTGTACGAGGCCCTGGCAGCTCTGGCGGCAGTTGGCTTCGTGCTGTGGCTCTTCAATCGCAGAGCATCTGAAGGCGCAGCTTTCCTGGCCTGCGCGTGTTGGTACAGCCTGGTTCGTCTGGCCATCCACCCTCTCCGGATCACCGGAGGGGAGTTGGTGGTGCCATCGTGGTTCTATCCGGCGCTGTACACAGCCATTTTATTGGTAGCTGGCTCTGCTTTACTGGTTCGGTGTAATCCCAACAGGAGTCGGAATGCGCTTGCTGGGAGCGCTGGTGGCCCGCCATGTTCACTATAGCTTTGGCTGAAAGTAAGTAGAGCATCTATAGGCATAGAACGTATGCTCGTGAAGGAGGCTCAGCATCAAGATTTTGCTGGTAGATAACGACGCCAGTGTAATCGACGCGCTGTGTGTAGGACTCCGCTTTCAGTGGAAGGATGCGGCCGTAGTAGTCGCTGGCGATGGCGATACTGCTATCGAACTTTTCCAGCACGAGCGCCCCGATCTGGTGATGCTGGAGGCCGACCTCCCTGGTAAGAGCGGCTATGAGGTGGTGAAGGAGATCCGCTGGGCGTCCGATGTCCCCGTGATCATGCTTGCGGCTAAGAGCGGGGAATTAGACCAGGTGCTGGGTTTCGAAATGGGAGCTGATGCCTACATCGCCAAGCCTTTCAGTTCACTGGCATTGTTGGCACGTGTCAAGGCGGTTCTCCGCAGAGCCTACATGCCCCCACCGGCTCGGATGAGAAGCAACCTGCTCTTTGAGGACCTCTGTATCGACCTGATGGAGAATCAGGTGACCGTGCGTGACCGGTTGGTCAAACTCACACCTACGGAGCACAAGCTGCTCTGCTACCTGGCTCTCCACGCGGGAAGAGTGGTCACGCATCAGGCCTTGGCCGCCTACTCCTACGGCTCAGGCCGGAAGATAGATGCGACCCATCTGAAGGTGTTCATCAGCCGGATGAGAGCCAAGATCGAGATCCCGAACGGACTGCGCTATATTGAGACTGTGAGGGGTTTCGGTTACAGGTTTATTGGGGAAGAGAAACGAACCTAACCTAACCCCCCTTACCCCCCTTCCCGGCACGGGAAGGGGGCAAAAGCCCCCTCTCCCTGTGGGGGAGGGGGTTGGGGGTGGGGTTCGAGATCTTCTACACAGCCCAGAGCAGACCTAACTCCGCAAGCTTACCTCGTGTGGGAGCGCCGGTGGCCGGATTCCATCCAGCCATCTCGTAGTAGGATTTCATCGCCGCCTCCCACTGCTCTCGGTCGATGGCCGTGCCCTCCAGCGCCCCGTTCTCCAACGGATTGAACATTCTCTCCGGCAGGCAGTCGTCCTCTGAGGTGAGCCCCTCCCTCAGGTTGAACAATCTGGCCATAGTCTGGGATCGCTCGCCTACCTTGATCAGCTCGTATATGCTGGTGTTCCATCCAGTTACGGCCGAGAGGTAGTCGGACAGCATCTGCAGGGTGAACGGTCCGGAAGGGGTCCCCACAAAGTCGCACATCCCTATGCAGTTATACAAATTCCACACCTGCTGGCCGACGTAGAAGGTGTGGACCTTTTCCGGTCCGATATCCACCGACGGCACCGGCCTCAACACCCCCAGCGGCTCGAGTCCCTCCAGCCCTGCTCGCCCCTCCTTCTCGAAATCAGTGTCGTGGGGGGCTTCCATGTGGCAAGCGCCTGTAGGGCTCACGGCGTAGCCGATGGCGAGGCTCTGCTTGCCCCTCGGCTCGTGCATCGGTAGCTCGAGCCCCTTCACGTGCATGGCCAGGGCTTCGGCTCCCTTTCCGATCTTGCGCGCAGCCTTCGCCGCGCCTTCGGCCAGCAGGTCGCCGATCCCGCTTCGCCGGTTGATCATCTCGACCATCTCCAACATAGCCGCGGCATCGCCGAAGCGGAGCTCAACGCCGCCGGTATCCTCTTTAGTCAGCAGCCCGCCCTCGAATGCCTCCATGGCAAAGGCGATGGTCGTGCCGCAGGAGATGGTATCGATCCCGTAGCGGTTGCACAGCTCGTTGGCCTTGGCTATGGCGCCCAGGTCGGAGATGCCGCAGAGGGAGCCGAAGGAGCCGATGGTCTCGTACTCGGGGCCGCCGAAGGCGGGGTCCACGTTGTATGGCTCTCCGGTCTTCACCTCTCGTTTGCAGGCGATGAAACAGGCGTAGCAGGTTCCTCGATTGGTGAGTATGGTATCCCGCATAGCCTGGCCGGAGATGTTGGCGGCACCCTCGAAGCTGCCGTCGCGGAAGTTCCTGGTGGGCAGGATGCCCCGCTTGCTGAGGAAGTTGACCCCTCCCGCGGTTCCAAGATCGTGCATATCGCCTGGGGTTCGCTTGTAGCTGGATACCAGCCTCTTTCGGATCTCTTCCACCCTATCTGGGTCGGCAAGCTCGGGTTTGGCTGTGCCCCGGACTGCTATTGCCCGAAGCTTCTTGGAGCCCATTACTGCTCCCATACCGGTTCGGCCGTTGGAGTGCTTCAGCTCGTTGAGTATGCAGGCGTATTTCACCAGTCGCTCGCCCGCCGGGCCGATCTGGGCGATGCGGACCTTTTTGTCCCCCAGTTCTTGTCGGATGGCCTCCTGCACCTCTCCGGTGTCCCTGCCCCAGAGATGGCCGGCGTCTTTCAGCGTGGCCTCGCCGTCCTTGATGGAGAGGTAGACGGGATTGGGAGACGTGCCGCTGATGACGATTGCGTCGAAGCCGGCCAGCTTCAGTTCGGGGCCCCACCACCCGCCAGCCTCGGCCTCGCCGAGTGCGCCGGTGAGCGGCGATTTGGCCGCTACTGTGAAGCGGGAGAGTCCGGCTGTTTGGGTGCCGTTCAGCACGGAGGGGGCAAAGATCAGCAGGTTGTCGGGGCCCAGCGGGTCGACGCCCGGCTTCATCTCCTTGAGCAGGTAGTGAAGGGCCATGGCGCTGCCGCCCAGATAGTTACGGTAGAAGCTGTCTTCCGGGTTTTCCACCCAGATCTCGCCGTTGGATAGGTCCACTCTCAGAACTTTACCTGTGTAACCGTAGGGCATCTCTCTCCTCCTGGTGTGGAATGAGCGGCTTGGTGTAACGTTCGGTTGGAACCGTCCGGCCGCGGGTAACCGGTAACCGCGGCGTAGGATTAGTGTAATCCAACGGGAGAGTGCGATGTCAATAATAAGGAAGAAAACAGTTGACAAATACCGGGCCGAACCTTAACATACTATCGCGATATATCGCGATAGTATGTGATATTACGGGAGGTGGCAACCGTGTGGCACCGAAGGCCTTTCGGACCCTGGAGCTTCAAGGAGCGGATGTTCGAGAAGGGCGAACTAAAATTCGTGATCTTGGACCTGCTTGCGGAGAAACACAAGCACGGCTACGAGGTCATTAGGGACCTGGAGGAGCGTCTCGGGGGCTTCTACTCTCCCAGCCCGGGCGCCGTTTACCCCACCCTCCAGATGCTGGAGGATATGGGCTACGTTTCCAGCGTTCAGCAGGACGGCAAGCGGGTGTACCAGATCACTGAGGAGGGGCGGGCTTTTCTCGTCGAGCGGAAGGAGACCGTGGAAGATATCCAGAAAAGGGTGCGCTCCCGCTTCGGACCCTGGTTCGACGAAGAGGAGATGCGCGAGTTCGCCGAGGAGATGAAGTCCTTTGCCAGCGACATGAAGGACTTCGCTAAGATGTTCGCTAAGTCCCAGGGTGGGGCCTGGAGAGACCCATCCAAGCGGGATAAGATCCGCGAGGTGTTGAAGCGCACCCGGGCTGAGATCGACGAGATCCTCCACTCCGAGTAAAAGTGGTTTTCTATTGCATGCAAGCCTAATTGGAGCCTTATAATAGCTGGGCGAAGAATTCGACTACCGCTCATCCTATCTATCCTGTTAACTCTCTCGACGTTTAACCATGTTGTGAGGAGGCGTGTGGTATGCCCGATGAGTACAAGCGGTTCAAGGCGGCTGCTGTACAGGCTTCACCGGTCCTGCCGATGGACAAAAAGGCCACCGTGGAGAAGGTAGAGGACTTGATCCTGGAGGCGGGGCGCAACGGGGCGCAACTTGTGGTTCTTCCAGAGACCTTCATCCCTATGTACCCGAACTGGTCGATAGATCTCCAGAATCCCGACCAGTGGGCAATCCATCTAAAGGAATTGACAAAGAACGCCGTTGAGGTTCCTGGGC
>JBMNNU010000261.1:0-4738 GCA_050942695.1 Chloroflexota bacterium | reverse complement strand
ACCGTCCCGTCCACCTCCAGCACCCATCTCCTCTGCCAGGCCCAGAGCCCTTTGATGGGGTTATCGACCACCTGCGGAGGGGGTGTGAAGGAGTAGAGCACCTCGTCGCCTTTCCGCACTTCGCACTTGTCAGGCTGAGGCTGGACCAGGGTCAGCAGGTCATTGCCTAGCAACGCTGGTGCGGTGAACGCGTGTTCGTCCGGCTTCCACGTGATTACCTCGTCTTTCCGCACGACGAAGCTGCCCTGCCGGTCCTCGACCAGCATGGCAAAGTCGCTACCGTCCTCGGCCACTATGGGAAGCCGGAAGTGCTCGACGTTGGACACGACCAGGTTTCCCTGGCGGTACAGGCGAAACGAGACGCAGATGGGGCAGCCGGGTTGCTCGGTAGGTGATAGCTTGTACCCGAAGCTATCCAGAGCCTGGTTCGCCCTTACCATTAGCTCCTGGGGGGCGACTTCCCTCCATTGCTTTCGCTTCTCTAGCACCATCGGGCTGATGCGCTGCCTGTATTCGAGGTGAGTTGGGGTATCGACGTCTTTCGAGACGATGGGATACTCCTCGACCGTCAGGGTTGTGGTTGCCGATGGCTGATTTCCATGGCTTGCGGTGGGAGTCCCACCGAGATCAGCAGCCGTGGTTGGGGTTACCCGGACCTCAACAGTTGCGGTGGGGGATGTCGGGGCGGTGCTGATCTGGGTGGCAGCGGGAATCGCAACCGGAGGGGATGGATTTGCGGTAGCGACCGCTGTAGCAGCAGTGGAAGTGGGAGCGCTGTTAGCTGCTGTTGCCTCAGGGAATGCTGGGGAGCTGCAGCCAGAGAATATGAGCGCCGCAACCACACATCCTGCCAGCGGTAAAAGCTTCCGTGTCTTCATCTTTGCCTCCTCGTTGCGTTTTCGACCCCCTGATCGAACAGGTCTAATACGATGCTACATTAAGAGAAACGCAGCTACCCCGAATAGGTTACCCTCTCAGATCTGTTTACCAGATTTCTACGATTTGCTATACTATTACTGACCGCTGCATAGGTGTCTAAAGGCGGGTCCAGGGCGCTCAACGCGAGCGAGCACAGCGTTGAGACCTGGCGGGCGTGACGCTGCGCCCGCTCGCGTCACGGGGGTGCTCCCAATAAATTTACCTGTCTATGCAGAGGTCAATAGTACAAACTAATATCGAGCTATCAAGAGCGGCGCAGCAATGCGCCCGGCAACCTGGCGGCGACCGCCGAGGTGCCAGTCCTCATTCCGGGGAGATAGGCCCGCAAGGGAACCAAGGGTCGCGCACCCCCTACATGCGCGGGGGTTTTTTGTTGCGTCGCACTGGATAGCTCCAGGAAAGAAAGGAGCTACACCATGGCGAACGACAAAAGCTACGTCTTCACCTCCGAGTCTGTCTCTGAAGGCCATCCCGACAAGGTCTGCGACTATATCGCCGATTCCATTCTGGATGCCCACATCGCCGCCGACCCACGCAGCCGAGTGGCCTGCGAGGTGATGGCAAAGAGCAACCTCGTCATTCTGGCCGGAGAGATCAGCTCTAAAGTGGAGCGGGATTACGCGTCAATAGTCCGACAGGCTGTTCGAGAGGTGGGGTACACCGACCCCGCCGAGCCCTTCTGCGCGAACACCCTTTTCGTCCAGCAGTTGATCACACGCCAGTCTCACGACATTAAGCAGGGAGTCGATAGCCCAGTGGACCAGGGGGCGGGCGACCAGGGGATCATGTTCGGATATGCCACCGACGAGACCCCTGAGCTTATGCCGCTGCCGATCCTGCTGGCTCACCGCACGGCAAAGACGCTGGCTGAAGATCGAAGGAGCGGCAACTACCCCTGGCTAAAGCCCGACGCCAAGACCCAGATCTCGGTGCTTTACGAGGGGTCGCGTCCGGTGGCGGTTACCGATGCCTTGGTTTCCACCCAGCACACTCGGGATTTCCCCCAGGAGGAGATCACCCGCTACGTTAGTACCGACCTGCTGCCGCGGGCCTTGGGAGTTTGGTTCAACCAGGAGATCCGGGTGAAGGTCAATCCCACCGGGCGTTTCGTATCGGGCGGACCTTCCGCCGATTGCGGCCTCACCGGCAGGAAGATCATCGTAGACACTTACGGCGGGGCGGCTCGCCACGGCGGAGGCGCCTTCAGCGGCAAGGATCCATCGAAAGTCGACCGCAGCGCAGCCTACTTTTGCCGGTACGTCGCGCGCCAGATAGTGAAGCAGGGTCTGGCTAAGCGAGTTGAGATCCAGATCTCCTACGCCATCGGAGTGGCGCAGCCGGTATCTATCAAGGTGGACACATTTGGGACTGGGGATGAGCGCGCCGCGGAAGATTTCGTCAGAGGCTTTGATTTCCGGCCCGCTGCGATCATTGAAAGGCTTGGGCTGCTCCGGCCGATCTACAGGAGGACAACTAACTACGGCCACTTCGGCAAGCCCGACCTGCCTTGGGAGCAGTAGGCTGCTGCCGGACCTCGTCATGCTCGCGAAAGCGGGCATCCATACGGCCTCGGCTGTTCTGGAGGCCCTGGATTCCCGCGCAAGCGGGAATGGACGGCTTCTGCAGGGATGATGATTATTGGCTGGTGATCCAGATGAGCTACTTAAGGAACGGCGCATTTTACTGGTCTGTCCGGCAAGTCCATGCCATTATAGCCGCAACCTGATGATCGTTGCCGATTAAATCGTACGTTTCCGTTCGTGGCCGATCTGATCCGGCCGATCAGTCCGATCCGACCAATCCTAACGATCAGACCGGCCACTACGTTAACCTGGATGCTATGTCGGCCAAACATCAACGGTCATCAGGTTACGGCAATATTTTGGGCGTTCTGCCCGCTCAGGCGGCCAAGATGGCCGCGCTCCAGTCAGACGTCTTCGCCGTCTATAGAAACCGGTTTGGTGGAGCGCTAAGGGCGGCGCGTTTCGAAGCTCACTTCGGGATATTGCTCTGCCGGCCCACTTAGCAGCGACGGGGACTTACCCTTGAGCTGTTTGTCGAAGAAGGCGACGGAATAGGCATTGACGATGCTGAAGACCCGTTGAGCGTCAATAGGCCCGATCACACCGAGTTGGGGCAGGAGCGGCGACCAGTAGGGGAAGTCAGTAAGGTTGAGGTGAAACATTTTGGGTATCTGAATATAGTAGCCATCCCCCGGCAGCCCCTCATACACTGCCCGCATGGTGGTCTGATGCTGCTCGATCTCTTTCTCCGTCCAGCCTCCGGCGCGCTCCCGTTCCAGCCGCATGGTATCGGCGTCACGCGTAATCCACATGGCAGGCTGCTTGAGCCCTGCGTTGACGACATCGGCCGACATAAAAGCGTCCATAATAATGCATGCTTTCAGGCGAGAGTCCATCAAGCAGGCTTGGGCGGCGTTGATGCCCCCCAGCGATACGCCAAAGATGCCGGCCCGCTCCAGATCAAGCCGCCCCGTCAGGATGTGGTTGGGGTCAGATTCGTTGAGCGCGGCCAGTTGATCGAGCGCGAAGGAAACGTCCGCCGCGAAATAGGGAATGATGCCTTTGGGCATGGCTTCGCCGGACAGTGTCGGTGTGGTTGGAAGCGGCTCGACGCTTTGCTGAACGAGTGGATACACCTGGTCTCTTGGCTGCCCGGATATCTGGCGCCCATCGGGGAAGCGCACCGATGCCATTGCGCCCGGCTGGTCAAGCCCCACGACTATATAGCCGTGCGAGACCAGCTCCTCAATCTGGAAGGTGTTCGATTGGCGAAACCCGTGCAGACCGGAGAGGAAGACGAGCACCGGGTAGCTGGGTTCGTCCCCGGCTACGGGAGCCGAGGAGACAGCATTGGTTGTGACATACTTGAGGTGGCTGAAGAAAAACGGCGGGAGACCAAATAGCCGCGCAAGTGCGGGCGCGGTTGTCATGGCGTCCTGGATGTAGGGTGCTCGCGGCACCGACGGCTCGTGCCTGGCCGGATACCAGACCTGTGCCATCAGCTCACGATGGTCATTGGGGTCGGCTGTGAACAGCTCCGGCCGGCCCGCATCCACCCAATGGTATGTGAGTGTGCCGACGGCGTACGGCCCTGTGGGTCTGGCAAAGTGGAACACCGGCAGCACGATTGGCAGCGCTATAGAGGCTATCAGCGCCAGCACGCCCAGCACAACGCCTGCGCCGACGACTAAGGGGTTGGCCGGGATGCCACTAGGCAGCACAGCACCGAGCAACCAGATCGAGAAGAGAGCTATCGTTAACAGGTAGGCAGGGAGCATCTGCCAGCGCGGACCCTCCGCCAATACTTGCACGATGGCTATCAAGAGTACGACTGGAGCCGCATACCGTATCCATTGCATGTTGATGGGTAGTGGGATTGCCAGGCTGAGGAATGCCAGGAGAGTGGTGCCGGCCAGTATGGTCTCGATGGGTCTCATTCCTCAAGCTTCAAGGCCCACCGTACCGGCCTTTCCTTCCGATCTTGGTTCTGGCGGCAGCGTTCATGCCCCGTCGCTGAGCAAGTCCAGTACCAAAAGAGCGCGGCGCTGGCATGGTTCACGTGGGTAGACAGTTGGAGTGACCGTCTGGTGCGAACGTCACCTCCGGATTCTCTTTCGTCACCCCCGGATTCTCTTTCGTCATCCCCAGCATCTCTTTGGTCACCCCTGGCTTTTCTTTCGTCACCCCCACGAAAGCGGGGGTCCAGACGTCCCATCTACTCGTGAGGCTACTCCGACACTACAACGTGGCCCCCTGGATGCCCGATCAGGTCGGGC
>JBMNNU010000260.1:0-4768 GCA_050942695.1 Chloroflexota bacterium | reverse complement strand
ATCCTGGAGGAATTTACGGGCCCACAGCGTGTTGAAGTGCTAAGGCCGCAGATAGCCTATTTGATAACCAGTATCCTAACAGATAGCAATGCTCGCAGTATGCTGTTTGGAAGCAACGATCCATTGGAGCTGGGCAGGCCGGCTGCTGCCAAGACAGGCACCACTGAAAACAACCAAGATCTCTGGACGGTAGGTTACACACCGGACCTCGTCGCGGGTGTCTGGGTTGGAAACAGCGATAACGATCCGATCGCCCCTGTGCTTTCAAGCTTAACCGCTGCGCCGATCTGGCACGATTTCATGGAGGAGATCCACGCAGGCACACCTGTGAGACAGTTTGAGGAACCTCCAGGGATAGAGAAAGCTACGGTGTGCGCTGTCTCAGGTCTCCGTCCAAATAAATACTGTACTCATAAGACCACAGACGTCTTCATTAAAGGCTCTGTTCCAACGAAAGAATGCGATATCCATAGAATGGTTACAGTAGACAAAACCACCGGACATCTAGCCACGATGCTAACACCACCGGAAAACCGCGAGAATAGGGTGATTGAGGTATATCCACCTGAGTGGGCTGAATGGGCCAAAGCCGCTGGCAAAGCAGGGGCGCCTCAGCCGCCCTCCGAGCCAGAGCAGCCGGCACAGCCTGTATCCAGCCAAGACGATAACAGCACCCTCGTTATCGCCAGTCCAACCGCTGGATCGACTATGCGTAGCGGCCCCCTGGAGATTCGGGGCACCGCCTCTGGCAAGAGTTTTGCGTCCTATAAAGTTGAGTATGGAGAGGGATTGGCGCCCACCGAGTGGAAACCGATCGGGGGAGAGCATAATACACCTGTGGATAACAACGTGCTAGAAAGGTGGGACCCTGGACCGTTGAACGGCCCAGTCAAGATACGGGTCACTCTCAACCACAAGGCTGAACCAGCACCCACACAGGTTCCGGAACCACAACCGGGGCCGGGCACTCCTGGGCCAGCTCCAACGGCAGTGCCTGCACCACCACCTGCGCCAGCGCCGCCGAAGACAGTTGAGGTGACGATAATCGTAGATAACCAACCGCCAACTGTAGCGATCACAACCCCAAGTAACGACACTACCGTGCAACCGGATAGGGCGGGAAAGATCGCCATATCGGCTCAGGTTTCCGATAATCACCGTGTTGCCAAGACCGATATCTATGTCGACAACCAAATTATAGGCAGCAGCACTTCTGTACCAGCGGCGTCGGCAGAGTGGACTGCAGTTCCGGGCACTCACGTTATTTTTGCGATTACAAAAGACGCCGCGGGGAATGAAGCTCGAAGCAAGGACGTTAAGATCACTGTTAAATGAGAATTCTCGTCACGAACGATGACGGCATCGACTCGGAGGGGTTGATTGCCTTAAAACGATCGCTTTCAAAAATCGGAGATGTTGTCGTTATCGCCCCTGACCATAACTGGAGCGCCGCCGGACATACCAAAACTATGCACAAGCCGCTCCGAGTTTCTAAGGTGACCCTGCCGGATGGCGACGAAGGTTTCGCCAGCGATGGAACACCTTCAGATTGCGTTGCTCTCTGTATGCTTGGCCTAGCAGGAGAGCGCCCCTCTTTGGTGGTATCTGGGATCAACAAAGGCGCCAACCTCGGCGGAGATATCACCTACTCTGGCACGGTTGCGGCAGCCATGGAGAGCATTATGAACGGCGTGCCGGCGATTGCTATGTCCCTTGCCTCCTACCGCGAATGGGATTTCGAGCCCGCCGCAGAGTTCGCAGCGATCTTGGCGAAGCAGGTGCTGGAGGAGAATATCGCCCCCGATGTGTTGCTGAATGTCAATGTCCCGCCTGTAGCGAAAAGCAATATTCAGGGAGTACAGGTAACCCGTCTAGGTAGGAGAATATATCGAGACAGGTTGATTGAACGCCAAGACCCATTCGGTCGCTCTTACTATTGGATCGGTGGTGATGAGCCGACGGGTTACGCAGAGGAGGGGACTGATATTTGGGCGCTTGCGAACAATTTTATCTCTGTGACCCCAATCCACATGGACCTTACAAATCATAGCATCATCGATAGGCTGAAGGGTTTGAAGCTCACCTTCTAATCTTGATTATTCCATGCAGATGTAGCATGTAGTTCCAATTGCCCAACGGCTTTGCACTTGCAACATGGCGGGTAACTTGGTAAAGTTGCCTCGTTAGCGAAACTGAGAGTAGGCTATGCCATCCTCACAGTCGAGCAACCTGAACCGACAGGCTGCTATCTATTCTTGCTAATAGTTTTGCCATTAAGCCATATTAGCCAAAAAAAATAACTAAAGGAGGTGTTTATGAGTTCTGTCGTCAAGAAGCGCAGGAAAAAGATCACCAAACACAAGCTGAAGAAGCGGCTGAAGAGAGAACGCTTCAAGAAGAATCGCTAGCGGGCATACCGTTAGAGTATTGTGAGTAGGCTTGTCGATGGATAAGGAAGACTGCATCCAGTTGCTCCTTTCCACTCTGCAAAAGCCACAATGGAAGTGTAGCAACTCCGTCACAGATTGGGACCTAAAGAATATCATCTGGAGAGCTGGCTATCTGCTCTCACCAGATCAAGCCGACGCCTTACTGGCTGATGTCAAAAGGCGTGGGCTAATAGTGAGTCGTGAACGAAGAGGTTTCCCACACCATTCCGGCACGTGGGGTGTAAGGATAGCTTGCGCCGGCGATGACTGGCTAGTTCAGCGCGCGATGGCGGGAACCAACGCTCCCTGCCATCGGAAAACGCCGGCACCGGATGGCACCGCCGAGATGAGACCTGATAACCAAAAGTCTTGTCAGGAGGAACCTGTTGAGGTTGGCCTGCAATAGTGTTGACACTGTTGTAGGCCAATCCTGCCCCGCTATGGCGAATGGAAGATAACCCAATCTGCACAAAAATTTGAGTAGCTACCCGATCGTATCCTCATTCACTAATCCGCGGCATAAATCCAGATATCATCATTTTTTCGTGGCGTTTTTGCGGCTTAGCGCTGCAGGATTAACGCTCAATGGAGAGCTGACTCATGAAAAAGGCACTCACCGGTGTAAGAGTACTTGACCTTTCTGGCGCACTATCTGGCCCCTACTGTGGATTATTACTCGCGGACCTTGGGGCCGAGGTTATCAAAGTCGAACCCCCTTCCGGGGATATATTTCGCAATATAGGCCCTTACTACCAAGGTGAGTGGAGCGGCTACTTCGTCGCAGTTAACCGCAATAAGCGGGGAATAGTAGTAGACTTGAAAAATGAGGCTGGGCTCCAGGTTTTTTACGATCTGGTCCGGGTTTGCGATGTGGTTCTCGATAATTTTCGCCCCGGCGTGGTCGAACGGCTCCGTATCGACCACGATACCCTCAGCAAGATCAATCCCAAAATCATCTCCTGCTCGATCACCGGATACGGATCCACCGGTGTATACAAACACAAAGCAGCCTTCGATCTGTGCGTTCAAGCCTCTGGAGGTTTGATGAGCGTAACAGGGCAAGAAGATGGGACGTTGGCCAAAGTAGGAACCCCAATCGGCGATCTAGCGGCCGGCCAGTTCGCCGCTATCGGCATTTTGGCAGCTCTAGCCGAACGGTCATCTAGCGGTCTTGGGCAGCATGTCGATATCTCCATGTTCGACTGCCAGATTTCACTTCTGGCTTATTGGGTCCCATGGTTCTATCTGAGCGGCGAGGTCCCTAAACCTTTGGGCACCGGCCACCTGGGAATATCGCCTCATGGGGCGTACAGCACAAAAGATGGCCAGATAGCAATGGTCATCGGCTCAGAAAAGTTCTGGAGGCAGCTCTGCGAGATTCTAGGTATCTCCCATCTCGCTGATGACCCGCGTTTCGATACCGCTAAGAAACGCCGGGATAACCGACACGAACTGAAGGAGATCATCGAAGAAATCCTCCGCACACGCACGACCGCCGAATGGATGGTGGAAATCGAACGAATTGGGATCCCCGCCGCTCCTGTCAACACGCTTGATAAAGCCTTTGCCGAGCCGGTTATCGCTGAGCGCAATATGATCGTATCGGTAGAACAGCCTCGTGCCGGCAAAGTCCACATGGCAGGTAACCCCATCAAGATGTCCAGAACCCCTGGGGAGGAGTTCGCCCCCACGGCCAGCCTTGGCGAACATACGGCTGAAGTTTTAAAAGATCTACTGGACTACTCCGAGGAGAAGATCGATCAACTGTTGCACCAAGGAGCCATCAAACAGCACAGTGTGTCCGGATAGCTACTTAGCTCGTTCTTTTAGCCACTATAGCCTCATTTTCCTATAGTCAAAGGGCTTTTATTCTAATATAATTCTCCCGGTGCCTTCATCTACCCATAACAACTTTGTAGGCCCAATTATCCCCAACCATATCCTTGTGTAGGGTTGTCGTCTTCTGTTGCTTTTTTATCTCATTTTTGCACACAGCAGCCTATTTGTGACTCTATTGGCTTTGACGTTAGCCCTATATAACTTTGGAGGTATTTTGTGCGCCGATTAGTCATGCCGGAACGCGCCCTGTCTCACATGGCCACAGCTCTTGGCGTTCTGGGTATCGCTGTATTGTTGACATCTAGCCCATTCGATCGGGTAATCCAGTCAAATCAAACGGTCCAGATAGAACACACTCCAACAACTACCGCAATAGATCAAGCAATAGATGGCCAAGTAGCTTTAGCAGAATCAGAAGTGCAGGAATCGCCCCTTAAGCGGCTTCTCGACAATCAGAACGACAGCTCCGTTTCATCCCGAGGTGGGCAGCGGAGCATCCA
>JBMNNU010000009.1:0-24688 GCA_050942695.1 Chloroflexota bacterium | reverse complement strand
GGAAATTTTCTGATTCAGAATATCGTATGGCAGCGCGGCATCCGTCCTCTCGGCTATGCGCGCCATAGTAGATACCGATTGCACTGGATAAGCTCCCGCCGCCGTCTCACCCGAGAGCATGGTTGCATCGCTGCCGTCCAAGATTGCATTAGCTACGTCATTCACCTCCGCACGGGTCGGGCGAGGGTTGCGAATCATCGAATCCAGCATCTGGGTAGCGGTCACCACCGGCTTGCCGGCTTTGTTGCATTTGGAGATGATCATTTTTTGGAGCAGAGGTACCTCTTCCGCTGCCATCTCGATTCCGAGATCACCCCGAGCTACCATGATAGCGTCGGCTGCCAGCAAAATCTCGTCGAAGTTTTGGATGGCTTCATGTTTTTCGATCTTAGCCACGATCGGGGTTTCATCTGCCCCCAATGCACACAAGATACCCCTCAGTTGGTGTATGCCCTCTGCAGAGCGGACGAAGGACATCGCGACATAATCTACTCCTTGAGCCAAGCCAAAGGCGACGTCTTTCTTGTCCTTCTCGGTAATCGTAGGGACACTTAGCGTCCGACCAGGAATCACGACCCCCTTGTTGGATTTGAGGCTCCCACCGATTTTTACTATACAGTTCACTTCTGTGCCGGACGCCTTGACGACCTGTAGTTCTATGTTCCCGTCGTCCAGCAGTATCCTGTCGTTGGGCTCAACGTTATCAGCGAGCGGCGCGCCCCGGACGGTCACCTGTTCAGGAGTTCCAAGCACTTCTCTTGTTGTTAGCGTTACCCGACTCCCAGCAGATAGGAAAATTTGATCGCCAGCCACCTCTCCGACCCTGACTCTAGGCCCCTGAAGGTCCTGGAGAATTGCGATAACGCGCCCCTCCTCTTTCGCTGCTTTTCGTGCAGCAGAAATAAGAGCTTCATGGCTTTCGTGGTTTCCATGGGAAAAGTTGAGCCTTGCCACATCCATCCCGGCTCGAATCATAGCCCGTAAGGTATCTCCGGATGAGGATGCCGGGCCTAGGGTGCAGACGATTTTTGTACGGCGCATCGAAACCTCCAGAGCATCGACCGTGATTGAGCGTTGGATGCTGGTTACTGCCTCCTGCGTCCTGAGGACAGGTCAAGGTTCTGCTGCCTTGTGACTCGTACCTTCTGCCTGACCACCAGGGATGGTTCACACTAACAGCCAGATCTGTAGCGTCGGGGCTTGTCCCCGACGAGGTACCACGTCAGGCACAAGGCCTGACGCTACATTGTGACTCGTGCCGTGAACCATGCTGACCACCAGAACTCAGGGCTTTGGATTCATAGTCCCTTGCCTTAGCTGCGGGTGGGGGCCGGGAGGTATTATCACGCGCAGTGCGCCAGGCGCCGCACTAAAGGCAACAGGGGTCATCCCATAGTAATCTCCGTCCAACTGCACAGGTATCGGCCGTTTCGAATGGATCACGATCCTAGCGCTCCTGTAGTAATCTGTTCCAGGGTCGCGCGGGTGTAGACCTAGAAGAACGGTGAAAATGTGATATATAGCTGCCAGTAACCCCCGCCCTTTAAAAACCCAGCAATCGAGCAGGCCATCGTCGGCGTAAGCTTCGGGAGACATCTTCAGTACGCCGCCGTACAATCGAACGTTATGTGCGAGCGCCATCAATACTCTCTGCCGATGTACCCGTCCGTCGACGTAAATGGACACATCCTCGCCGCGCAGTTTCATGGCCTCAACTACAGCAGAGATCAGGTAAGCGAGTATACCTAACCGACGTTTTGCCTTGACATCTACGCCTCGAGTCACCGAAGCATCGAATCCTGCGCTGGCAACGAATATGAAGTACCTTTTGTTGGCCATGCCCAGGTCGATTTGAGCTATCTCTCCGTTAAGCAGGGTCTCGGTTGCCGCGCTTACATTGAGAGGTATCCCCATTTCTCGTGCCCAGACATTCGTCGTGCCGATGGGAATCACACCGAGAGCTATGGGTTGGTAAGCGAGCGCTTGGATGGCTGCGTTAATTGTCCCATCCCCACCAGCCACCACTACGGCGTCGCACTGTTTCTCCACAGCCAAGCGTGCAAGCTGTTCGATCTGAGTAGGATGGGTGGATTGCGCTAGATCTACCTGCCAGCCTGCAGCCGACAGCCTGGAGACAGATTTCTTGATGTCGGCCGTGCGATCACGTTGTCCTGCGTGGGAGTTGTAAATCAGGAGGGCTTTCACTTTTTTCCAGAACGAAATCCACGATTTCTTCGATTATCGGCTCTAGTTCCTGGGAGGTATCAACTACCAGATGAGGCTGCTTGATAACTTCCATATCTTCCCGCATCCGGCAATACACATCCCAACCGGCTTCAGACTTATCCTGCGGTTCGACTCCGAGTTTCCTCCAGCGCAGCCGATCCTCTATTACCTTCTCAGGAGCAGTAGTATGAACGATCAGCAATCTCGCGTTATTCCTCTCCGCAATCTTCCGGAGAGTCCGCCTGCCACGCTCATAAAGATTGGTTGCATCGAATATCACATTTCCACCCTTACGGAGGGTTCTATCGATCTGGCGATGGGCTATTTGGTAAACCCTTCCGCTCTCCTCGCGGGAATAGGTGGGCGGCGAGGCGATGCTATGCCGGATCTCATCGGTCTCGATCAGCTTGAACGGAAGCCGCGATGCCAACCTGCGGGCTAGGTGGGATTTTCCTGTGCCCGGCAGCCCTACCATAACCACAAGAACCGGTGGCCGCCAGGGCTTTGTAACCTGCCCGGTTTCCTTGTTTACTTCTTGCTGTTCCACCGGAGGTTCTCGATCCCTTTCAGAAAACAACTCTGCAGCACAGGATGAGCCACAAACATCATGGATGAAGCTTTCAACTATGATACCAGAAGATGTGGCTGCTTTGCTGTGGACCGTTAGCAGTTCATTGTGTAGAATCGCCAAGAATTGACACTGCTGTTAGACTAGCTTTCGTATTTCGTAAAGAATGGCGTAATCCCCATGATTGGTAGGGTTCTCAACAATAGATACAAATTGCTTTCCCTCTTAGGTGAAGGGGGAATGGCCGTGGTGTATGAGGCCGAAGACCTGCTGCTTGGCCGGAAGGTCGCAGTCAAAGTTCTCAGGGAACAGTATGCCTCCGACCCCGGCTTCCTCGCTAGGTTTCAGAGGGAGGCCAGATCCGTTGCCAGCCTTTCCCATCCAAACATCGTTGCCGTCTACGACGTAGGAACTGAGGGCACCGTTCAATATATCGTGATGGAGCTTATAGCCGGGCGGACGCTGAAGGAGATAATCTTGGAGGAGGCGCCCCTGGGCGCCGCGCGGGTTATCCATTTTGGCCGGCAGATCTGCGATGCACTCGCTTACGCTCACCGCCAGCAGATAGTGCATAGAGACGTCAAACCCCATAACATCCTGGTGACCGAAGATGGTCGAGCCAAGATCGCTGATTTTGGTATCGCAATGGCGCTGGGGGCTTCATCGTTAACCCAGTCGGGCTATGTGGTTGGATCAGCCCACTATATCTCTCCTGAGCAAGCGCAGGGAGATCCGATCACCGCATACTCGGATCTATACTCTGCCGGCGTTGTGCTGTATGAGATGGCGACCGGTCGCCTTCCCTTCGAGGGGGAAACCTCTGTGGCGGTGGCGTTGAAACAGGTCAAAGACGAGCCTGCGCCTCCGCGAAGATACAATCCAAGGATTCCGGAGTCGCTTCAGAGCGTTATATTGCGCTCCATGGCCAAGAACCCGCATGACCGGTACGGGTCTGGTGCCGAAATGTCGGAAGCGCTGCTCGACTGCGCCCGAGCTAGTATGGAGGCTACACAAGCACACCCGGCAGCAAAAGCGAAGATGGTGGAGCCTGATAGATCCGCGCCTCCCGTTCGAACGATGCATCAAGACGACCAGAAGCGGGGTCGTGGAGGCTGGATGGTGCTGGTGGTAGTGCTTGCAGCCTTCCTGTGCACGCTGGGCTCCATACCTCTCGGTATATTGGCGATTTCGAATGGCATGCTCGGTAGTGTAGTGCCCGGCCCGTCTGCTAGACCCGCTCCCACAGCCACTACGACTCCGGCCGCGGTGGCTCCGACAGCGATGCCGACATCTATTCCAACGATAACACCCACGCCAACAGTGACACCTGTGGTAGTTCCAGACCTGGTAGGAATTCCATTCTCCACCGCTCGACAACATGCCCAGGATAAGGGGTTGGATGTGGTTATTATTGGGGAAACCCACAGCACAAAATACCCTGTTGCCTATGTGGTCTCCCAAAAGCCAGAAAAAAACGATTCTATTGAGAAGGGCGGCCGCATCGAAGTTGTGGTGAGTTTAGGGGCAGAGACTGCTCTGGTTCCCAGGGTGGTTGAATTGACCCTGGAAGAGGCCACTCGAAGACTTCGGGAGGCTGGTTTTACGTGGCGTGTATCCGAGGAAATCAGCAATGTGGTGCCTGCAGGAGTGGTGATTTCTCAAACCCCAGCCCCCGATGTCCGGGAGGAAAAGGGAGTCGAAATACACCTTCGTGTTAGCAAGGGTAAAGAGAAGGTAGCAGTGCCTAATGTTGTGGGGATGCCGGAAGCTGAAGCCCAGGCGATGATTGAGAATGCGGGGCTTACTACGACCTGGGTTAATTATCAGGATTTCCCATACGTACCACCCGGCCACGTATTGAGCCAGGACCCTAAGCCTGAAACCATGGTGGAGAAGGGTACAATCGTGTACATCGCCGTGAGGAGGCCCCAGAGCACACAACCGCCACCTTCCAAACCGTAATCGCTCAGACGAAGGTGGCGGAGCCGGGTTTGCTCGCTCTGCTCAGTATTTATAGCAATTCGTCTGTTCCCAAGCCGAGGTATGAACGTTTGACCATTTCGCTGTTTGCCAACTGCTCGGCCGAACCATCCAGGACGATATTGCCCAACTCCAAGACGTAAGCTCGATTGGCAACCGATAGGGCCATGCTGGCGTTCTGCTCCACCAACAGTATAGTGGTGCCCTGGGCTCGAATCTCCTCTATTACGTCATAGACCTGATCTACCAGTGTAGGTGCTAGGCCCAGAGATGGTTCGTCCAGCATAAGTAGCCTGGGATTAGCTACCAGACCTCGCCCGATAACCAGCATCTGCTGCTCCCCGCCTGAGAGCGACCAGCCGTACTGGTTCTGCCGCTCATGCAACCTCGGGAACATGCTCATTATCCTATCTATGTCAGCGTTGATAGCTTTGGAGGATCGACCCAGCGCCAGCCTGGCGATCTCCAGGTTTTCCCTCACAGTGAAGCCCGGAAAGACCCTTCGCCCCTCCGGCACATGGGCGATCCCATGCGCTGCCACCTGTTCTGGTGATAAGCCTGCGATGTTTCTCCCTTCGAAAAGGATCTTCCCCTTGGTTGGCTTGAGCACTCCTGAGATGGTCCTGAGGGTCGTGCTTTTCCCGGCTCCGTTAGCTCCTATCAAGGCCACTATCTCACCAGTGTGGACTTCAAGGGAAACAGCGTGAAGGACAGGTGCTTTCCCGTAACCTACCGTGACGTTATCTAATAAGAGCACGCCGTCTACTCCTTCCTAGATAGGCTTCGATCACTGCTTCATCGTCTCGGATCTCCTCGGGCGAACCCTCAGCAATCACTTCGCCGAAGTTAAGGACCGAAACCTTGTGGCACAGCCCGCTGATGATCTTCATATCGTGCTCGATAACGATAACCGAGATCTCTGCCTTCTGGTTGATCTCCCGCACCAACCGGACTAGCCACTGCTTTTCGGCCATGTTCATGCCTGCTGCGGGCTCGTCTAACAACAGCAACCGGGGGCGAGATGCCAGGGCTCGAGCAAGCTCAACCAACCGCTGCTTACCATAAGGGAGGTCGCCTGGTAAACTATTGGCTGCCTGAGCGAGACCCATGAACTGTAGAGCCTTTAGCGCCTCCTCTTCGATCCGGCGCTCCTCTTCGACGACCCTCCCGGTTTGAAGTGAGATGCCTGCCAGGCCTGCTCTGCTTCGACGGTAGCTAGCTACTTTGACGTTATCCAGAACGGTCAACTGCTGGAAAAGTCGATTATTCTGGAATGTACGGGCGATCCCTTTGCTAACCAGAATCGATGGGTTGAGGCCATCGACCCTGCCGCCATCTAATATTATCTCCCCGGCAACTGGGGAGTAGATGCCGCTTACCAAATTCAGGATAGTCGTTTTTCCCGAGCCGTTGGGGCCGATTAACCCGTGAATACTCCCCTCGGCAATCGAAAGATCCACATTTCGGACCGCTACCAGCCCGCCGAAGGTCATCGTCAGCCTTTTAGTTACGAGTACTGGGTTCTGGGTTCTGAGTTCTGAGTTCTGGGAATCGAGTGCTGTGTGTTGTGTCTTGCGTCCTGAGTCCTGGGTCCTGAGTCCTGAGTGATTGGAGTGCCCCCTCTCCCCGTGGGGGAGGGGCCGGGGGTGGGGTCCGTCTCCCTGTCCGGCATCGCCTTCACGGGCCTGCAATTTCCGAACTAGTTGCTCCGCAATGCCTACAAGCCCCTTAGGCGCGAACACCAGGATTAGCACTATTGAAAGGCCATAGATGGCCATATAGTAAGCCTCCAGAAAACGCAACCATTCAGGCAGAAAGGTGAGAAGCAGCGCCCCGACAACCGGGCCCGGCGCAGTTCCGGCGCCACCGATGAGCAGCATGGAGACGAAGCGAATCGTGGCGAACAGGTCGAACGTTTCCGGGCTGATGTAAGCTGAGAAGTGAGCCCAGAGACTCCCGGCAACCCCCGCAAAAAAGGCGCTGAGCACGAAAGCGAGCACCCGGCAGTAGGTTACATCGACACCGGAGGCCGCCGCCGCTAGCTCGTCGTCGCGGGTAGCCTCTAAAGCTCGACCAAGGCGAGATCGGCGGAAACGCAGTGTGAACAGCACCGATACCAGAACCACCATCAGGTTCAGGTAATAGAAGCTGTAGGGGTTGTCGAACAGCAGCGGACCGATGGTTGCCGGCGGTATCCCTCGGATACCCTGAGCGCCGTGGGTAAGCCATTCGGTATTCATCAACACCAGCCGGACAGATTCGGCGAATGCGAGGGTAGCTAAAGTTAGGTAGTGGCTGCGCAACTTCAGGGTGGGAATGCCCAGCAGCAACCCGAATAGGGACGTGATCAGCACCGCTCCCAGAAAACCGACCGGGAAGCTCATGTTACCATCTGTGGTGAGCAGGGCTGATGTGTATGCCCCAATACCCCAGAATGCCGCCTGGGCTAACGAAAAAACCCCACCAAAACCGTAGACGAAGTTAAGCCCCAGGACGATCAGGGCGAAGATCAACGCCTGGTTCAGCAGCACGATGCTGTAAGCAGATGTGAATACCGCGGGCGCGGCCAGCGCCACCGCGACGATTATTAGGATCAATGCAGATTTTTTATAGCTATCAGCCATCAACTTTCAGCCTTCAGCTTTTTTGCTCTGTTGATTTCCTATCCAAATAGACCATTGACCTCGCTTGTGTGCCCTTTTCTCTAGCCGAAATCCGATAGCGCTCAGTGTGACAGCTTACTGCTCTCTTTATTTATTTCATGCTGATCGTTGAAAGCTGAAAGCTGATGGCTCGTCATGCTTTTTGAGCTATCTTCTCCCTGAAAATCCCCTGCGGCATGACGATCAGGAAAACGATCAGGACTAGAAAGGCGAAAACATCTTTGTATAGCGATGAGACGTAAGCGGCTGCCAACACCTCCACCAAACCCACCACCAAACCGCCCGCTAAGGCTCCCGGGATACTGCCCCACCCACCGATGATGGTGGCCACGAACGCTTTGATCCCCACTCTGACCCCCATCTCCACGGAGATGTAGAAGATGGGTGCCACTAGAATGCCTGCGATACCACCGAGGGCAGCGGCCAGAGCGAATGTCAGCGCCGTCATCAGGCCGATATTCACACCCATCAGCCGCGCTGTCTCCTTGTCCTGAGCAGTGGCCCGCATCAGCTTGCCTAAACGGGTGTAGTGGAAGAACCAGTGCTGCGCTGCGACCAGCGAACCGGTTACGGCCAGGATCAGCAGGTGTTGAGGCACCAGGCGTAACGAACCCAAGGTAATCATCTGGCGGCCAAAGGGTTCACCGAAGTACTCGGGTACGCTGCCCCAGGTGCGCAGCGCCACATTCTGCAGGAACACCGAAATGCCCAGCGTGGCGACGATGATAGTCACAGCGTTGGTGTTGCGCAGCGGACGGTAGGCTATTCTCTCCATAGCCAAGCCGAAGACGCCCATCACCAGCATCACTAATAAGATTGACAGGCCGAAGGGTACCCCCCATAGACTGGTGAAGGTGAAGGCCAGGAACGCGCCCAGCATGACGAACTCACCCTGCGCGAAGTTGATAATACCGGCGGCGTTCACCAGTAGCACGAACCCCAGAGCTACGAGGCCGTATATGCTGCCCATCGCGAGGCCGCTTATCAGTATCTGGAGAAGCATTTCCAAAGGCATAATCTCCCTTTTTAGTCCTGAGTCCTGCGTCCTGAGTCCTGTTCTGTGTGCTGAGCCTTAAGCGCAAGGCAAAAGGCACAAGGCAGCAGCACCCAGCTACCCAGCACTCAGAACTCAAAACTCAGAACTCTTACTGCCCCTTCACCGTCTTGATGACGTCGACCTTGCCGTCTTTGATTTGCCCGACGTACGCCTGGCGGAGGCCATTGCCCTGCTCGTCGAAGGTGTACTCGCCGGTGATCCCTTTGTAGCCTTTCAACGATCGCAGCCCATCCTGTATCGCTTTGGGATCCGTCCCAGATTGTTCCAGTACGTGGGCCAGGATGTTGGCCCCATCGTAGTAGACGGACTGGATGAAGTTGGCCGGCAACTTGGCTCGGGCTTCGATCTTCTTTACCCACTCCTGGGTAACCGGGTCGTCGCTAGGAGCCCAGTCCACGATAACGGTGTGGCCGTTAGCGGCCTCCCTGGCCAGTTTGAGTGAATCCGCGATCCCGTAAGCGGGTGACCCTAGCAGCTTCATGTTCAGGCCTAACTGGTTCATGTTAGTCATGATCATGGCAGCATCGGGTGGGTAGCTCCAACCGATGACCAGTTCGGCTCCCGCCTTCTGGATGTTGAGAAGCTGGGCGGTTACATCCTTGTCGTCCATGTTGTAGGACTCAATGGCCACAGGAGCCGCACCTAGCTGTTCCAGGGTTTCTTTGACCACCTTGGATGCGCCGGCCCCCATCTCGCCCGTTACGTAGAGGATGCCGATCTTTTTGGCGCCCATCTCCTTGACTGCATACTCCGCGGCGAGTCTGCCCATGATGTCATCGTTGGTACGGACCCGGAAGATCCAGGGGTTACCGGCGGCCGTCACACCCGTGCCGCTTGCCCCTGTAATGGCTGGTATGCCTGCCTTGCGGATAGCCGGCTCGATAGCCATGTCGAAGTTGGCGAAGTTGGGGATAAAGGTTGCTACCGGTTTCTGTTCGGCGATGATTTTATTGTAGGCGTTGACCGCCCCCGGCGGTGTGGATAGGTCATCCTCGATCACAAGTTGGATCTTGCGACCGTTTATCCCGCCCTTTTCGTTGACCTCGTCGAAGGCCAGGCTGATGCCATTTGTCTGGTTGTCACCTGTGCCAGCTTGCGGGCCGGTAACCTCAGTAACCAGACCGATGACGATTGGGGGCTGGGATTCGTTGCTGCCCGATGGCGACCCTTCGCCGCTTGGGGAGGTTGCAGGGGCTGGAGAACATGCGCCGAGCAGCGCAAGCAGACCGCCTATCAACGCGAGGATTGCGATGGATTTGGCTGCCACTTTCATTGGATTTCCCCTTTCTTCTAATGCGTACCGTAGTGCAGTTCAGCTACAGGGCAGCCGGCGCCTTCGACTTTGAGGGTGATCTCCAACAAAAAACCCTCCATCCCATAAGGGACGGAGGGATACTCCGCGGTACCACCCAAGTTCGATCTCTCCACCGTAGGCGCTCAGAGAGACCACTCTCACCGGGTCACGGGACCTCGCGCGCAGGTCCGATGCCCGCTCCCGATAACGGGGGAGTAACCGGCAGGTGCTACTCCAGGGGAAACCATCCCCTGTTTGGGCTGCGTCTCCCAGGTCCATTCACCCTCTGCGCCACCGTTGGCTCGCACCTCACCCAACTCGCTGAGGTTCGCTGGAGGCCTACTAGTCCTGTTCGCCGACTGTATGCTGATTGGCGCGCAGTATTGCATGAAACCATTCCGCTGTCAACACTAGCCAGCTATCATATCCTTGATGAGCAGAGAGATCGTGAAACCGATCGCGGTCATTCCAACTCCTATAAAAAATCCCCACTGGAGGCTGCCGGTGAGGGCACCCACGGCCGGTGTTACCACAGGAGCGAGCAGTGCGGACATCATCATGGAAAAGTTAAGAATTCCCATCACTGTAGCTCGTGGAATCGCTCCCTTGCTGGACGCAACGAAATCGTTAGCCCAGGCGACGATGATGGGGTTCAACGCCATGGCGCCTACCACGCCGTAAAGGGCGAGGGCTATGGCGATCTGCGGCACCGTAGATACGTATGCCGCCAGGAACAGCAGGGCGCCTCCCAGTGGTAGGCAGAGGTTGAAGAACAGCTTCCGACGAGCCCATCGATCCGATAAGCGGGAGAACGCAAGCCCAGCAGGGATCGATAACAGCGCGTAGAGCGCGGTGATCGGCCCCGAATAGGAGATCGGAAGGCCCCGGTTCAACTGGAAGAAGCTGGGCCCCCAGCTTATCAGCACCCAGTTTCCGTAGTACAGGCAAAAGCCCAGGAGATAGAGAAGCAACAGGTTTCTATTTTTGATAGCCTGGCTGTAGTTGATCGATTGCTTAACTGTTCGGTTTGGTTGAATGTCTCGGAGCCCTATAAGAAACAAAGTGGCAACCACCATGGTGAGAGCGCCGAGGACGATGAGAGGGAGCGACCATTGGCCGGTTGCGGCGTAGAGCGGTCCGGCCGAAACCAGGGCAACTATCAGTCCGACGGGGCTGCCGATCATGACCAGGGAGTTATAAAAAGCTCGGTTGCTCTGCGGGAAGTTGTAGTTGCCGAGGGCTGTCATCTGGGGCATAAAGGCCGCGGCGGAGAAACCCAGTAGGAGCGCCAGCAGCAGGAGCGAGAGGTAATTTATCAGATTAAACGCGCCCAGAGCGCCGATGAGCAGGGTCGACAATCCCGAGATGTAATAGGTGGGAACGAGGATAACCTTGAGCCCAATCCTATCCGATAATAGGCTGAACGGGATCTGCATACCGACGTAGCCGACCATATACATCGTCAAAATGAAGCCCGCCTCAGTGAGCTGTAGCCCCAGAGACTGAGAGATCGGAATAAAAAGTGGGGCAAAGGTCATACGGTCGGTGTAGATGAAGACCCAACCCAGGAAACCGCACAGCGTCACGTAGTGAATGTAGGAAAGGGTTCTGGTTTTCGTTTGGGCACTCTGAGAGTAAGTCTTCGATTCCAAAGGTTTCTCCTTACAATTGATGCCTTTCGAGAAAACCTTTTATTAGATGCGCATAATGTAACCTGTTATGCGCTAACGAGTCTATCCACAGCTTCCGTGCGAACGGTAGTGTATGATGCCGCACACACTACCAAATTGCCGAGACTATCCCTCCGTTGGTAGGCCTCGTCCGAGAGCCCCGGACTGAAGTCGCGGGGCTGAGAAAACTAAGCCCCTTCGGGGCTACTGCCCTAGCCTGCAGGGCTTCGTCTTCTCAGCGCGGTCGCTTCAGCGCCGCGTTCTTTTGCCGGTGTCTTTCTTCCTGGCCTAATACCTGCAGTCCCCTCACCATTATATGGGCTACTGCGTGTTTGCCGATTTCTGGAAAGTAGAGGAACACCGACTGATGATCAACGTGACGCCCGAAGCAAAGGACGTGCTGCACGATATGTTGCAGCAGACCACAGATGACGAGGAGATGGGGATCCGGCTGATACCGGCGGTTCCGCCTGGGGAGGAGGAAGGCGGACAGGTCGCGCTCGGGATGACCCTGGATCGGACTGAGGAAGGCGATCAGATCGTGGAACACAACGGGAGAAAGGTGCTGATCCTGGATCCCACCATGTCTCAACTGCTGGATGGGGATACCCTTGCTATCGTCGAAACCCCGGAGGGCAAAAGGCTTGCCCTGAATCGCGAAGCTGCTTGACGTAAACCTTAAGGGGCTGGCAGGCAATAGCTAATCCCCTGCCAGTCCCTGCTTCGGATCTTGAATATCTGGTCATTATCTTGTTGTAGAAACTGAAGAGCGCCTCTTGGTGGCCGGACGCATCAGCTTGTTGGGGTTGTTCCTGTGGACGATGGCGGTTGCGCATCCCCGGGGGGGATGGAGTTGCGCACTGTATTAGCAATTTGTGGTGTTGGCGCCTCACAGTCCATAGGCATCGCCGGTTTCCGGCTTCGGGCCGCAAGGGTAGCGCGCCTGATAATGAGATATAGCCCAGATGCGATGAGAATGGCCGGTCCTGCAATCTTGCCCATCAAGCTATAGCCGAACCCGCTGATGTTCAAAATGAACTCGAAGAATATCAGCCCAGCAGCAAAGATAGCGATGCCCCAACCTGCCATTCGCTTTCCGTGCCAGTAAGCGCTCGGCTGATCGCTCCATGCCCCCATGGTCATGATGCCGAACCCAACGGAGGTAGGAAAAATCAGCGCCCAGGCGTATGCCCAGCTCTGCCAATGGTTAAAGCTGTTTTGATACAGCAGGATCAACCCTACGGTTGTGATGATGCTGCCAGGGATTGCCAGGCCACCAGCGCCCTTTCCCCCAAGCATCATACCGACGAAAAAAAGCAACCCCGGCACGATAATAAAAAACGGCCATGTGAAGTGCATCACATTTACGTTGAAGAGTTGGGCAACCAGGAATAGTAACCCCAGCCCAACCAGCACCATTCCAACTACTACATTTATCCATTCGCGTCCATCGCTGCTCATGATTCCGTCTCCTTCGAAGGCCGGTATCATTGATACCGGGTAAGTCCTTGCTACAGAAGGGTAATCTACTTAGCCTGGTTTGAGATCGGACAAAGGGAGGAATCGGCCTACATAAAAAGGACTAGCCTTGTGCTGCAAGACTTCAGGCAAGGCTAGCGGTATGAGTTGCTGCTTGAACTGCGTTTCTACATAAGCTACTATCGGCGCGTTCTGTTATGGATCGCCGGCCGGGGAGGTCACCGAACGATCGACAGGCAACCCATTATCGACCAGGCGGTGCAACCGCTGTCGGTAAGCTGCTAAGAGGTGAGACTGTGGGAAGAATATTTGGGTGTGGAGGATGCGGCTGCGGCTTCCTTACCGTGTTGCTGATTGCTGTTGGGGCTTATGTTGCATACCTCTTCTTTTTTACCGCCCCTGAGAAACCGACGGTAGCCGAGGTCGTACCTGCGGCCACCAACGTACCAGCTCCGACCGCAGCGGCTCAATTTGATGCCAAGGTGGCAACCGCTGTGGTTCAAACCAAGAGCGGCGGCAGCAAACAGCCTGTTCGGCTGGTGTTAACCGAGGAAGAGTTGGCTGCGAAAGTAGCGCAGGCAGCAGGGTCTGCTCCCGGTGCTGAGTCGTTCCAAAATATTGATCTGAAAATTAAGGATGGGCTTCTGGTGGTAAGCGGCCAAACTAACATGGCCGGTCGCGATGTTCCTGTAGAGGCCGAAGTAAAGCTGACAGCAGTCGAGAACGAATTGAAGGTGGAAGTGACTACAATAAAGACCGGCGGGCTTCCGATACCGGTTGCCGGCCCGATCCAGGATATGCTGGCGGATCAGCTCAGAAAAGCGATCGGGGAAGACGATCTTCGGGGCGTGGACCTGGGGTTTGACGTTCAAAGTGTACGGTTAGCCGACGGGCAGTTGGAAATCGAGGGGATAACACGGTAGAACAAATCCCGTTTAACGTTTTGGGTTCCCGCAAGGGTTTTCCTTTTCTAGATCGGACAGAGATGGGTGGACGACCTGCCCATTCTGGAGAGAGAAGATGGTGATCGAGTCGAACCACTTGCGGATCTGCCACTCGTCGTCGAAGATGGCGACGCTCAACCTGTACAGGGTGTCGGTGGGCAACTGCGACAGCTTCAGGTGGAGAGTCCCCTGGGCTCCGCTCTGGAGCGATAAGCTGCGGTCGGCCACCGGTTGATCCGGCCTTCCGTTGAAGGGATACAGGAAGAACTGGACGTGAAACCTGCCTCCCTCCCTGACCGATAACCCCACGTCCACAGAGACACCGTTGCCATCAGCAGCCACCTGTACGTCCTTATAGCTGAATGGGGGAGGGAGTAGCTCCGTCTTTGGTGCGGGTGGCTGCAATCCGCCCTTGGATAGGTCTGCTATTTGCCAGCGCCCCGACAGCCATTGAGTGTAACGATCGTGTACGTTGCGGAGCGAACCGTATTTGTCCGCGCCGTTGTAGCTCCAGGCGAAGGCGCCCGCATAGCCCTGTCCGAGGGCGATATCCAGCACCTGATCGAAGTCGTAATACTGGGACTCCTCGATGGGGAATTCTCCCAGCACAACGGGGCCATCCAGCCCGTAGCTCGATGCCGACACGTCCAGCGGGTCGTACTGCTGAACCCAGTCGTACCAACTGAAGCTGTAGTAATCCAACCCCAGCCCCTGCCAGTGGGCCATATTCGATGAGCGGTTGGATTCGACGGTGACCAATCGGCCTCCAGCCTGATGGATAGCTTCCGCGGCCTCCCGGACGAAGGACTGAACGTCGGCGAGCGGGATGGTCTGCCGGCCGTCGTCCTCGGTGTGCAGCTCAGTTATCCCCCACTCGGGCTCTGCGATCACCTCGTAGGCCACAACCTTCCCCTTCGAAGATGCGTGTCGCACGAGGGGGACGATAGCCTTCTCGATGAGCGATTTTCGTTTGGCCGGATCGGTGATCACGTCGGCGTGGCCGCCGATCTGGACTCCGTCGCGTTCGCATGCGGCCGTCCAGAAGCCGCTGTCCACCAGACTCAGCACTAGGTAGATATTGTGTTTTTCGGCGATCTCAAGAGCTGCGTCGATATCCTCCAGGAAGTACCCGTCCAACCCCTCTACGGAGCCATCTTCCGCGAAATCCGGACTATAACGGCCGTCGTTGAAGACGCGCCACTTGACCACCTGCACTCCGGTGGCTGCGATGTTGGCGAAATCGGTGTCGATCTCTTCATATATGGCAGGGTTGCTGACCCCGGAATGCCCCCACGCGCCGGTCCCAAAGTCCTGGTAGGACTTCCAGGGGTAGTTTACCCCCGCCCAGAAGCGGTAGCCCTGATCCCAGAAGAATGGAAAGCTGGCCCCCACAGGCAGCCGGTCGCTGGGTTTCGGCATTATGAGTGGCGCCAGATAGGCCGTCGCAGCTCCTATTAGAAGCACAGCCGCCAAGATTAACCATTTCTTCATCGGCTAACCCCCACAAGTCCTGTACGCAATTGTTTCCTAGGGGTCGATGGATCCATACGGGATTCTGATTTCCGCTATTCTCGAATAACCCGCGATGTCCTAAATGATAGCTGTAACTTAGGGCGCAACCATCGTGCCATTCTTTGCTCTCTTTGGCATGGTTCACAGCACGAGTCACAATGTAGCTCAGGCCTTGTGCCCGACGTGGTACCCCATCGGGGATGAGCCCCGGCGCTACAGCTCGTCGGGGACAAGCCCCGGCGCTACGGATTTGGCTGTTTGTGTGAACCATGCCGTACTCAGCGGTGTCCGTATGTTTCCGGGAAGAGCTTCTCATGCACCAGTAGTGCAGGGCGGTCTGCCCTGAGCCCTCGTTGGTATATGCCATCCTGGATGATGCAGGTCAACGTGGACGACAGGGCACAGGGCCCTGTACTACGGAGGCGTATAGCCCAGAAACGTGAGGGGCTCATCGGGCGCAGGGGTGAGCCTTAAGTTACGACGCCTGGCCATGAATGGGCCAGGCTGAGACGCTCAAGGACGCTAACAGCGCCCTCTTGATATGGTCGGTATTAGCCTGGTTATGATCGTTGCCGATTAAACCGTACGTATCCGTCGTGGCCCTGATGATCGTTGACTAAATAATCGCACACAGCATCGTAGGGGCCGTGTGGCGCGAGCGAGCGCAGCGTCACACTCTGCCGGCCCGGTACCACGTGAATCGGTGCTGCTGTACGAGGTACCGGGCGGGCACGGTGCGCAACGCGAGCGAGCACAGCGTTGCGGCCCCTACGTTGTTTTGGATACAGTGTCGGTTTATTTTGTTAACGGCCATAAGGGCCACGAATCAATAAGCTGAGAGCGCGGCGCTGAAGCGACCGCGCTGAAAAGACGAAGCCCTGCGGGCTGGGACGGTAGGTATGCACAGGCCTTGCCGGTCCGGCTACTAGCGACAATGCCCTGCGGGCTGGGACGGTAGCCCCGTAGTAACTTTGTTTTTTCAGTCCCGCGGCTTCAGTCCGGGGCTCTCTTTGGGGCGGTCTCTGGGAAGTTGTACGCATAGTTATAGGGCATAATTGTTGCAGCGGAAGCATAACATCCCTAACTCTGCCGGCGAAAAAATAAGGAGACGTACGATGGCGATTCAGAATGCAGAAGAGCTGTTCATCATAGTGTTAAGTAACGTGCACGCTCGAGAGAAGAAAGCGAAGCAGCTCTGGCAGGACATGAGCAAGATGGCACAGGATGACGATGTCAAGCAGGTGCTGAGTACAAGGGCTCATCTGACCCAACAGAGCATCGACAACCTTGAGGAGTGCTTCAGAATCCTGGGTAAGCAGCCTGTCCAGACAGATACCAAGATGCACGATATCTTGGTCGATGATTTCCAACGAGAGTTGAACGCTATCCAGCAGCCGGGGCTAAAGACGCTTTATATCATCCACAAGGCCCGTGAGATAGCCCTGATCCATGCAGCAGCATACACTGGCCTGATCTCAATGGCTGAGTTGATGGACAACATTCCTATCTCGGCGCTGCTGGAGACAAACCTGGCGTCCAAGATGGTGTTTGCCGAACGAGTAAGGGAGTTAGTCCGAGAGATTGGCATGGCTATGGTTGGCGCTAAAATGAGGAAAGCCGCGTAGATCGTGCGCCGCGAAGGGTGTAATCATTCCCCTTCGCGGCTTTTTTCATAAATTGTTACGCTGCCCAACCGGCCCCTGCTGGTGCCCTAAAAGCCCCTATCAGCAGTAGAATGCCCCTTATTATTGCAAATACCCCGATCACCCAAATCAAGGCCAGCGCCCCCGTGACGGGATTGGAAAGCAGGACGAAGCCGAACAGGACCGAGATTATGCCCGTTACCAGGTACAGTATCTGGGCCTGAGTAAGGCTTGCTATTATCTCCACCAGGCCAACGAATATCGCCCAGAAGCCGATGGTGAAGACCAATACCGTAGAGGATACGAAGGGGTTGAAGAGGATGAACAGCCCCGCAGCGATGCTGATCAACCCAATCAGCAGGTGTGTCCACCAGGCTGCACCCTGTCCGGCTGCCCTGAACATACCAACCAGCTCGACTATGCCATAAACCAGGACATATACGCCGAACAACCAGACCAGAACTATAAGGGTGATCCCAGGCCAGATCATCGCGGCCAGGCCGAAAAGAATGGATACCACGCCAGCTATGGCCAGCACCCACCAGGCCTGAACGGGAGTCGTCGGATTTTCCATTGGTGTTATCTCTCCGATATTGATTAGTATCGAGCCCGCCTCCGACAGGAAAAGTGCGGTTTAGCAACAAACATACCCGGAAAATCCCCAATACGCATGGTTCACGGCACGAGTCACAATGTAGCGTTAGGCCTTGTGCCTGACGTGGTACCTCGTCGGGGACAAGTCCCGACGCTACAGATCTGGCTGTTTGTGTGAACCATCCCCCCAATACTCGTGATGGCATAGCCTTTGCTCCCCGCGGCGAGACATGATGGAACGAAGACGGCTGATTCGACTGATAGTTGGCGTCGTTATCCTGGGGGTACTCGCCGCGTTGATCCTCTGGCAACCAGGCGGGGAGAGGCCGCCGATCATCGTTCGCGAGCCCCCGCCAGCCCCCGAAGAGTGCATTAAGGACCCGGCACCAGTGCCGCCGCCGGTCTCCCCCGACGGGCGCCAGCTCAACTACATCCATTCCTGCGGCGGAAGGCTTTTCGACTCTAGTGGGCGCGAGGTGACGATAACCGGCATCAACTGGTTTGGCGCCGAGACGGGCACCTACGTTCCCCACGGGCTCTGGAGCCGCAACTGGAAGGGGATGCTGGACCAGATCAGCCAGTGGGGTTACAACGCGATCAGGCTCCCGATCTCCAACGAGGTGCTGGTGCCCGGCCAGATGCCTCAGGGGATCAACTACCTGCAAAACCCGGACCTCCAGGGGCTAACCTCCATCGAAGTGCTGGATGCCATCATCGAGGAGGCGGGCGCCAAAGGGCTGAAGGTGGTTCTGGATAGGCACAGGCCTACCAGCGCTGGCCAGTCTGATCTTTGGTACACCGAGGAGGTAAGCGAGGAGCAGTGGATCTCCGATTGGGTGATGCTGGCGCAGCGCTATGCGGGGAACGACACCGTAATCGGGGTGGACCTGCACAACGAGCCGAAGGGCGCGGCAACGTGGGGCACCGGTGACCTCGCTACCGACTGGAGGTTGGCGGCTGAGAGGGCGGGCAACGCCATCCTTAAGGCCAACCCCTATCTGCTGATCATCGTCGAGGGGATCGAACAGTACAACGGGGATTGGTACTGGTGGGGCGGCAATCTGATGGGGGCTCGAGAACATCCCGTGCGGCTCGATCTTCCCGGTCGGTTGGTGTACAGCGCCCATGACTACGGGCCAGGGGTATATCGCCAGGGCTGGTTCGACGCTCCCGATTACCCCAACAACCTCCCGAAAGTCTGGCACGATCACTGGGCGTACATACAGGACGAAGGCATCGCGCCAGTCATCGTCGGAGAGTTCGGGGGGAGGTCGCTGGAAGAGACCGACGACGAAGGGGTATGGCAGCGCTCCCTACTCGAGTTTCTGAAAAAGACTGGCACCAGCTATTTCACCTGGTCCCTCAACCCAAACTCTGGGGATACGGGCGGGCTGCTGAACGACGACTGGCTCAATGTCGTAACGGAAAAATACGATGTGTATAGATCGTATCTAGCCCCTAAACTCGCGGAGCCGCAGCATGGATCCGAAGCACTTCAGCCTGATTGGATCGAGGTGCTGTATCGGGCAAACGAAACCTCGCCGAGAACCAACAACATCTCGTTCGGGCTCCAACTGGTGGAGCACAGCGGAGAGCCGCTGGACCTGAGCCGGGTGGAGGTGCGCTACTGGTTCAGCCACGGCAGGCGGTCTGGAACGCCGGTGGCTGAGGTGGATTACGCCGCGTTGGGAGAGAAGAACGTAGAGGCGGAGATAGTAAAGGCGGAGAACGGGGATCAAGATCACTACCTGCGGATTACCTTTACGGGAGAAGGGGTTGATCTGGATAGGTATCAATCGAGTGGGGATATCCTTATTCGCATCCACGCTAGCGATTGGTCCGAATACGACCAGACCAACGATTACAGCTTCTGGCCTGAAGCCTCCGGCTACAGATCTTCCGACAGGATAACCGTTTATCTGGACGGAAAGCTAATTTGGGGACGAGAACCCTAGTTGGTCTGTATCGTGCAAACCTTCAAAGGCTTAAGCAAACCCCTGTGGTGCTGAGTTCGGCAAGGTGCCGGCAGGGAAACATCCAGGTGCAGCCAGGTCTGCAGACTGGCGGGCATGAGGGATGGGAGAGCAAAGATGCGCGATGTGAGGGGGATCTCAACGCGGTTCGTCCGTTTCGGCATCGTCGGCACACTGGGCGTGGCGGTGAACAGCACCGTGTTGTTCCTCGCCCACGGCGTTGCCGGTCTGCCTCTCCTCCTAGCGTCTGGGTTAGCCGTGGAGGTGGCCATTGTACACAACTACCTCTGGAACGAGCGTTGGACCTTCGGGGCGGCTCAATTTTCCGTCGCGCGGCTGGGTAAGTTCAACCTTACGTCCATTGGAGGTATGTTGATCACGCTGGGAGTACTGTACCTCCTGGTGGAACATTGGCACATCCACTATCTCATGGCGAACCTATTCGGCATTGCTCTGGCTACAGTCTGGAATTTTACCCTCAGCCTCTTATGGACCTGGGGGTGGGAGCAATGAGCTTATTCTTGTTGGCTATTACCGTCTTGTCGGTCTTGCTCACAATCCAGGCTGCTCACACAGCCTACATCATGATCTACACCTGGGATCGCCCCGAAGCTTACCGGCGGTCGCGAGCACCGGAAACCTTCCGCTCGCCCGTTAAGTCTTTTACCGTTTTGCTCCCCGCGAGGCACGAGGAAGATGTGATCCAGGAGACCATCCAGAGGGTTGTAGACGCCAGATACCCCCTTTCGATGATGGAGGTGCTAGTAATCTGTGAACATACCGACCGGGGCACCATAGAGAAGGTCGAGGAGAAGCTAGACCAACTGCGCAGGGAGAGGATCGATAACGTACGGCTGCTGGTGTTCGACGATACCCCGATTAATAAGCCCCATGGGTTGAATATCGGCCTCGCCAACTCCAGCAACGATGTAGTCACTATCTTTGATGCAGAGGATGAGATCCATCCCGATATTTTCAACATCGTAAACACGGTCATGATGGAAGAGGATGTGCGCGTGGTTCAGTGTGGGGTTCAGTTGATGAACTACGACTCATCCTGGTACTCAGCGCTGAACGTTCTGGAGTACTTCTTCTGGTTCAAAAGTCGCTTGCACTACCACTCTCAGATGGGGGTCACCCCACTGGGTGGCAACACCATCTTTTTCGCACGAGAGGTGTTGGAAGAGATAGGTGGGTGGGACGAGCACAATCTGACGGAAGATGCCGACGTCGGCATCCGCATTTCGACTCAAGGTGAGCGAATACGGATAGTGTACGACGACGAATATGTGACTAAAGAGGAAACCCCCCCAACCCTGACCCACTTCGTCAAACAGAGGACTCGCTGGAGCCAGGGATTTCTTCAAACCTTGAGAAAGGGCGATTGGTTGAGACTGCCCTCCTGGAAACAGCGCTTTATGGCTGCCTATACCTTGGGTTTCCCCACAGCCCAAGCGGCTTTAGCGCTTTACGTACCGGTATCGCTATGGATGATGTTCACTACTAAAGTACACGAAGCCCAGGCGATCATCCTTTTGCTGCCGGCTTACCTGCTGGTAAGCCACTATTTTATGGCGATGATCGGGTTGTTCGAGTTCGCAGATGCCCATGGCCTGCAGGCGACCTGGAAGACCCCCATGGTGATGGCTATAGCCTTCCTGCCCTATCAATGGATCCTGGCCTATGCCGCCTTTAGAGCCTTCGTCAGGGAGTTGCGAGGGGTCAACAACTGGGAGAAGACCCAGCATGTAGGGGCTCACAGGACGAGCCAGCAGGGGAGGAGGGCAGCATAGGTGGCTGGATTGAGGGTTAGGGTGAGGGCTCTGCCAAGACTGCCAATACGGATAATGCTGGAGCGTCGGAGCGACAAGCATGAGCGATGACAGGATGCTCGATCAGCGTGATGAGCCGGTGGATGAGAACGCTGTCCGCCAACCGGCACCAGGATCTGTCGACGCGGCTCTAGAGAGACTTGGAGAAGGCAAGATCCTGTGGGGCCTGTTGATAGTGGGCTTGATCTCCCACTCTGTCAACATGTTTGGCTACCCCCTATATCTGGGGGATGAGGGGATATATATGGAGCAAGCCTGGGCCGTGCTCAGGTTGGGCAAGCTGGCTCCCTACACCTATTTTTACGACCATGCCCCCGCTGGATGGCTTTTCATAGCGCTCTGGAGCACCATTCTACCGCAGGGCTTTCTCACCTTCGGCATGGCGGTCAACAGTGGTAGAGTGCTGATGCTGATCATCCATCTGATCTCATTGGCCCTGCTGTTCAGGGTGACGACGATCTTCTCCAGGAGCCTGCTGGCAGCCACCGCCACGACTCTGATGTTCACCCTGTCACCATTGTCTGTCTACTATCACCGGATGGTGATGCTGGACAACATCATGGTTCTGTGGCTACTTTTGTCGCTTTATCTGTTGCTGAATCATGGATCGCGGCTGGTCACGGTGTTGGGCAGCGGTGCCGCTTTCGGATTGACCATCCTCACCAAGGAGAACGCCGTTTTCTTCCTGCCTGTTATGGCATACCTCCTGTTCCAAACGGTTCAGGTAGCCCACTTACGGCGATTCGCCACGACAGGCTGGGCTTTCGCCTTGGTTCTCGTCGTTTCCGTATACCCACTGTTCGCTTTTTTGAAGTCGGAGCTGTTGCCGGCAGAGTTCAGCTTCCTGCTCGATTCGGCGCCTGCTGAGCATGTGTCGCTGATCGGGACCATAGGATGGCAGTTGCAGCGCTCGGGAGGCGGGATCCTGGATCCGTACAGCCAGTTCTGGCGCTTCTTCTGGACGAAGTGGTGGGCTAAAGATTCCATCATCATCGTGGCTGGTATGGGGGCGGCAACCCTGAACCTCCTGCTGGGGTATATGCTTCGCCGCAAGGAGCTTTTGGTGGCCTCGCTGCTCTGTTTCTCTTTCGGAGTCTATCTGGCCAGAGGCAGCGTGATGCTGGAGTTCTATGCCATTCCCATCATCCCTTTCCTGGCGATGAACTTCGGGATGCTGGTTGCGTTGCTGATGGGGAGGATACGAGCGCTGCTGGCATTGCCTGTGCTCACCATTGCGGCGTTGTTAATGATCGGAGTGTTCGTATACACGGCTCGAGACCATTATCTGATCAACCTTACACGATTGCAGATACAGCAGTTGGAGTGGATTCGGGCGAATATACCTAATTCCTCGGTCCTGGTAGTGGATGATGACCTATGGGTGGATCTCCACGAACCTGGCGGCGGGGCACCTATTTTCCCGAGAGCTCACTCTCACTGGAAGGTCGCTCAGGACCCGGCTGTTCAGGTTCAAGCTTTGAATAACGATTGGAGACAGGTGGACTACATGGTGATGTCGGACGACCTGCTGAATACTTTCAACGAGGAAAACGAGACGTTTCCTCTAGAGATATATGCCAACTCACGCATGGTGGCCGCCTTCGCAGATGGGGACGTGCAGTTGCAGATCCGGAAGGTGGTCAAGTAGAGGAGGAATGAACATGTCTATAAGGAGACTCCTCCCTGTTGTCGGGATAGCGCTAGTCTTGTTCGTGGGTTACAGCATGTTCAGTGGTGGAGGCTCGGGCTCGCTACTATCTCTGGACGGCTCTAACCCTTCCCAATCCACGACGGATAGGAGTTCAAGCCAGCAGGGGGGTGACGTGGCGCTGGGGCAGCCGACGCCGACCGCGGACGCCGCGGCTATCGATGTACTGGACCAGGAAACGATCCAGAAGAAGGCCTTTATTCTCTTGAATCCGGCCAGCGCGACGGCAGGCTCGACCGTCGGGGTCACCGGCTCCGGCTTCGACCCGGCATCCGTCATTGATCTTTACATAACATCTGATCCAGAGAATGACCAGCAGCCCCAAGAGTTGGGCTTCGCTCAGGCCGACTCTGGAGGGAGCTTCGGCAACTTCAGTTTCAGCCTGCCGCCTAACTACCGAGCACCCACCTTCACGATAATCGCCAGGCAGAGAAACAGTGACAATGAAGCATTAGCCACAGGACGCCTGGAGAGCCTGAGGCCGAGTGTTAAGCTCGGGACGAACGTGGGGGTGGTTGGGGATATCGTACAGATTTCTGCGCAAGGTTTCATGCCCGAGGAGGAGGTCAAGGTCTACTTCAACAGCCTAGCTGGGGACCCTTTCCAGACCTTCACCACAAGCAATAGCGGGAGTATCGAGAGGCAGGCAATTAGGATCCCCTATGGCCCGGTGGGCAGTAATTCGCTCATATTCATGGGTTCAGAGAGCCAGTCGCCGGTGACGGTGCAGTTCTTGATGCTGACTCTCTACCCCAACGTAGCCATAAGCAGCTACGCTACGAAAGCTGACACGGTGCTCGCCTTTTCTGGAGCCGGATTTGGCCCTGAAGAGGAGGTGACGGTTCACCTGAACAACCCCCAGGCGCCACCGGTGATCTCCTTTAAGACCGATGCCAATGGGGCCTTTGAAAATGCAGGCGCCTTCATCATTCCATTCGAGCTCACGGGGAAGAACACCCTTATCTTCATCGGCCAGTTGAGCCAGGCCACCGCGACTGCGGGGTTCGACGTCCTACCCTATACACCTAACGTCCAACCTAGCACCTACGGTGGGCGCCCGGGCACCAGCATCACTTTCTACGGCGATGGGTTCGCTCGCGACGAGGTGGTGCGCTTCTATCTGGACCGAACCAGGGACAGCAATGGACGCGAGGTCGCCTGCGCTAAGGCAGATGCCCAGGGGCGGATCGGGGCAGGAGGGTCATATACCATTCCAGCCGATGCGCAAGCCGGGCAGTTGGTCTTCACCGTAATAGGCAGCCGCAGCCGCGCAGTCACAACCACAGCGGTCGAGGTGATGGAGGCGGGAGTCCCGATCCAGGTGCCAGCCGAGCCGGCCCCGGAGTTCCAGTGTCCTTTTGACGATGTGGAAGGTGCTGAGGAAGCTTCTCCTGCTCCAACTGCACAGCCTGCGCCGCCGGTGCCTACCGTCCAGCGGACTCATCCGTCCGGTGTGCAGCCGCAATTGACGCCTCAGCCGACAGTTCCGAGAGCTACCGCGATGCCTGGCGCAAATCCGGTAGCAACCCCCTCGTCGCGCGCGGA
>JBMNNU010000259.1:0-4800 GCA_050942695.1 Chloroflexota bacterium | reverse complement strand
GTCACAGCCACGGTTCACAGCAGCATAGTAGCTGAACAACTGCATGGGAATCACGTTGACGAAGGGTGATAGCAGCTCCGGTACTTCAGGTACGTAGATGACCTCGTCTACGTGCTGCCGGATCTCTTCGTCCCCTTCCGTAGCGATGGCGATTACCCTAGCTCCGCGAGCCTTGACCTCCTGGATATTGCTCACCATCTTCTCGTATGTACTCGATTTGGTTGCGACCGCCAAGACCGGCATCGACGGTTCCAGTAGAGCGATGGGGCCATGTTTAAGCTCCCCGGCTGGATAGCCCTCCGCATGAATGTAGCTGATCTCCTTCAGCTTGAGTGCGCCCTCCATAGCGGTCGGGTAGCCTACCCCCCGGCCTATGAAGAGGAGATGGGCTACGTTTGCTACGGTATCCGCGCAACGTGCGGCCTCATCAGCAGTTCCAAGCGCCTTCTCTATCGCATCAGGAACTCTGGCTAATTCAGCCAGGAACGCTTCTGCTTCCTCGGGACCCATCGCGCCTCGCGCCCTCGCCACATGAATCCCCAGCATCATCAATACCGCCAGTTGCCCGGTGAAGGTTTTGGTAGCTACCACGCCGATTTCCGGCCCAACCTGAAGATAGAGCACTGCATCGGTCCCGACTGTTATCGCGCTCCCAACGGAGTTGGCCACAGCTATGGTAATTGCGCCGCTTCGTTTGGCTTTATCGAAGGCAGCCAGCGTGTCGGCGGTTTCCCCAGATTGAGATACAGCTATAGTCAGCGTGTTCTTGTCGATTACCGGATCGGCGTACCGCGCCTCCGATGCAACAGCTACCTCTACCGGGAGCTTGCTCCACTGCTCAATCGCATATTTGGTGATCATGCAGGCATAGAGAGATGTGCCGCAGGCCAGCATAACTATCCGGTTGATGCCGGTTAAATCCAGGTGGGCCAGTTCCGGCAGCAATCCGCCAGGCTGGTTAACACGGCCGACCATGGCGTTTCTCACTGCTTCGGGCTGTTCATAGATCTCCTTAGCGACGAAGTGAGGGTACCCACCCTTTTCGGCAGCTTTCTGATCCCAATCAACTTCGACCACGTGAGCGTCGACCCGCTGGCCGACGGGGTCCCAAACCGAGACGTCTTTGGGTGTGAGGAGGGCTAGTTCACCCTCATTCAAACGGATGATCCGCCTCGTCCGATGGAGCACCGCTGGGATGTCCGAGGCTAGGTAGTTCTCGTCGTCTCCGAGGCCGACGATGAGAGGGGCACTTAACCTCGCCCCCACAATGATGTCCGGCTCATCGAGGCTGAGGACCGCGATAGCGTATGCGCCACGAACCTGGGCAAGTGCGAGTCGAACCGCCGAAAGAAGCTTAGGATTCTGACCATCTTCGCCTAGCTTCTCAAGGCGAGCCAACTCTTCCTCTATCAAATGGGCTAGCACCTCTGTGTCGGTTTCACTCCGAAACAGATGCCCTCTTTCCTGCAATCCCCTTCTTAATGTTGCGTAGTTCTCTACGATTCCGTTCTGGACAACACAGAGGCGGCCGGTGCAATCGGTGTGAGGGTGGGCGTTCTCCGTGGAAGGCCGTCCGTGGGTCGCCCAACGTGTGTGCCCGATGCCGACACTCCCTATCGGCGGCGACGCGTCAACTTCCTGAGACAAATTCACCAACTTGCCCGCTGCTCGGCGAATCACCAGTTCCCGATTGGGGCTGATCACTGCCACTCCCGCGGAATCGTATCCTCTGTACTCCAGCCTCCGCAGCCCATCCATCAGGACTGGAAGGGATTCCGACTTGCCAACGTAGCCGATTATCCCGCACATGGATTATTCTCCAAATAAGGTGACTTGAATTAGTTCCTTAGGCGACCCGGCCACCGTTACGGGATCGAGCGCTCTTTCTCGGATCTCATCGAGGCTCATACCGTCTAGGGTCATTTTCCCAGTGTCGTCGAACATAGCCCTGGGTAACACCCATTGGTCTACACGCTTGTCCTTAAGTGTAGAAAGAACATCGACACCCGTCAGCAACCCGGAGACAGTCACGGTGGTGCCAAAAAACTGATTAGCCACAGAATGAACCTCGACCCTGAGCCCAGCAATACGGTTCACGTCCGCGGCCAGTGCAGAGAGAGTGGGGTATGCTGAGGTTCCACATATCCATCCTACAAGTCTAGGTTGTTGTAGCGCAAGTGGTAGCCGTCGCTTAATACTGGCCCATCTCGTGAGCAATCGGCGTACCATACCTACTCCGTTTTCCAATTGAGGATACCCATCGTACAGGTATGCAGCCGGAGTAGAAGTACCCGTCATCACGTAAAATTCGTCGGAAAGGTGAACGAAGCTGCGCCCTAACTCTTTTCTGAGTCGTCTCCGCATATTAGAAACCTGATCGACGACTCGCTTCGCCTCAGAGATATGAAAGGGTCGTAACTCCGGGCTCCGGCAATACCGGGTGAGCCCAACCGGTACCACGGCAACCGACCGGACTGTGGAGTGTCGAATGGCGAGCTTCTCGATGGTGTTCTCCAGAGCGGCGCCGTCGTTAATCCCAGGGCACAGCACCACCTGAGCGTGAATGCCCACCCGCCTTCGACCGATCTCATCGATCTGCTCAAGGATGTCTGGGGCGTCAAATCCCAACAGCCTGTTCCTGAGCTGCCGATCCGTGGCGTGGACTGAAACGAAGAGCGGGCTGAGGCGTTGTTGATCGATACGGTCGAGATCGTCCTCGGTAACGTTGGTCAACGTAATGAAGTTGCCGAATAGAAAGCTTAGGCGATAATCGTCGTCTCTTATGTAAAGACTGGGGCGCAGCCGGGGGGGGAGGTTCTTCACGAAGCAAAATGTGCACCGGTTCCGACAGCGCCGAATGCCATCGAACAGAGGTTGCTGGAACTCGACCCCCAATCCCTCGTCGCAGTCCTTCTCTACCTCTATCAGGTGCTCTTCGGAACCTCTCGCGTATACTAGAGTTAGCTCGGGACTGGCCGAATAGAACTGGTAGTCGATGACATCGCGAAGTTGATGGTCGTTAATCGACAACAGGATGTCACCGGGTCGCATGCCGCACTCATCGGCAATGCTGCCGGGCACCACCGAGGCCACTACCCCTCCGGCGGGGCATGGTTCATCCGAAGAAGCTCTCTGTGGCGTCGGGCCTTGTGCCCGACGTGGAACATCGTCGGGGACGAGCCCCGACGCTACGTTGTGAATCGTGTCGTGAACCCTGCCGCTGGTAGTGTTTTGTATCGTGCGGCGTGGAGAATCGCCGTAATAATGTTTATCCCATCTGCCCGTTTTCATCCCTGATATTTTACCAGAGACGGCTCGGATTCCAGCATCTTCTGAGCTGCGTCGGAGTAGTACCCCCTCCTTTCCTCGGGAAGCAGCGCAGCTACCCTCGCCATCATCGCTCGAGTCGCTTCGTCGAGGCTTTCTCTTCGAGACCGGTCGCGCTCGATATTGAAAGGCTTGCCAATTCGCACTGTTATCTCCGGACGAGTAATGAACGAGAAGACTGAACGCAACTTCTCCGTGCCGATGAGAGCTACCGGAAGCACCGGCGCTGATGCCAGGGCAGCCAGCATTGCTGCGCCCGGTAGCGCCTCCTTCAACCTCCCCGTTTTGCTTCTGGTCCCCTCCGGAAACATCCCGACGACCCCCCCCTTCTCGAGGACGAATGCGGCTGTCCTGAGCGCTTGTCGGTCCGGCTGCCCTCGCCTCACCGGAAATGCACCGTACCAAGTCACTACCCAACCGATGATGGGGGTTTTGAAAAGCTCATCTTTGGCCATGAAGGTGATTTGGCGCGGCAGCAGGGCGCCCAGTACAGGGGGATCGACCAGGTTCAGATGGTTGGCGGCAAGTAAAAACGGGCCGGTGGGCGGAACGTTTTCTATACCTTCAACCCGACAACGGGTTAGTATCCTTAGCAGCAACCGAACGACAAAACAGGCAATTTTATAAAACATATTATTTCTTTACGCCGGTCTTCTGGCTCACGATATTAAGAATTTCGTTTACGACCTCTTCGATAGAGAGGTTGGTAGTATCCAAAGTGATAGCGTCGGGCGCCGCACGAAGGGGCGCAACTGCCCGGTTGCTGTCGTATTGATCGCGGCGGCGCAACTCCTCTAATACTGTCGCGTAGTCGAGTTGCGTACCTTGCTCTTCGGCTTGCTTCACCCGGCGACGAGCGCGCTCCTCATCGCTTGCAGTCAGAAAGATCTTAACCTTCGACTCCGGCCATACTACTGTCCCAGCATCTCGGCCGGCAAGGATCACGCCGCCCTTTTCGGCTATCGAACGCTGGACTCCTATCAACGCTGTCCGGACCGATGGGTGGGCTGAGACCTCGGATACATGAGCATCCACTTTCGGCGATCGGATGGCGAGGGATACGTCATCGCCGTCAGCGATGACAATCGTCTGCCGCGGGTCTTCCGGAGGAGCGGGTTTCACTTCGATAGAAAGTTCGCTGGCCAATTTACCTAGGGTTTCCCCATCTCCAGGGTCGATACCTCTCTGGAGTGCTACCCACGTAACTGCACGATAAAGAACGCCGGTGTCGAGATAAAAAAAGCCCAATCTATCGGCCAACAGCTTAGCTACAGTCGTTTTTCCAGAAGCCGCTGGCCCGTCTATGCAGATAACTGGAGCTTTCACCTGTTCACCCCTTTAATTTGGATACTTCGGCTGGGGTAAGATGTCTGTAAGAACCTCTTGGCAACGAACCAAGCCAGAGTGGCCCTATCCTTACGCGAATCAACCTTTCCACCCGATAGCCCAAGGCATGAAGCATCTTTCTTATCT
>JBMNNU010000258.1:0-4809 GCA_050942695.1 Chloroflexota bacterium | reverse complement strand
AGGCCCCACAGTAGCAGGCTGCGAAATCTGATGCCCCTCATCCTTCAGGTGCTGCTCGATCGCTCTGGCGAGAGCGGTGGCGATGAGGTCTTGAGTATCCGGATCGATCGCCGCCGAGACTTCCAGTGGGTTGGATAGGTAGAAAGCTTCGAAGAGGGCACCCGGCATGTTGCTCGCATGAGGCTTGCCTGGTGCCGTCGGCCCCAGGATGGCAAGGTGTTTATCGCTTCCCAAATAGTCTTCGTCGTCGACAACTCCGAGGTCCGGCGTGGTGTATCCTTCAGATCGTAAAGCCGCGATGACCGTGCCCTGGATCAATGTAGCAAAACGCCGGTTCTTGCCCGAGAACGGACGATTTTCACAGTAAATCGTCGCCGCACCTGCAACGGAGGGGTCGTCTAATCCGTTCAAATGGATGCTCAGGAAGAGCTGCGCCCCGCTGGCGTTCGCCTTCTCTATGCGTCGCTGAAGTTCAGCGCTCAGGCCAGCGTCGGTAAGCTTCTCTCCGTCGTCCGAATAATCGGACGGCACCGTACCAAGGAGGGAGTCGTCCACCCGCGAGAGGACGACGTTGATCCCGACAGCTCGGAGGCGATCGGCAGTACCCATCGCCAGAGCTAGCGCAACATCCTTCTCAAAAACATAAGTCCCGTCCTCGGCGATACCGACCGCCCCTAGGTCGACCCCACCATGGCCCGGATCGATATAGACCGTAGGAGCAGGCGGCGCAGGGGTGGTTGCTGAAGCAGAATCTCGCTCACCAGGGGATTGCTGCGCGCATCCATCAGCGGTAGGGCAACCTGGAGTCGGCTCTACAGAAGTGCTGATTTGAGCTAACCTGGCTAGAGTAGCCTGAATCCCCGATGAGAAACGATCCGACCACAGCAAGGCAATCGTTACAAGCGCGATTAAAAGAACACATACGGTTGCAAAGATTATTCCTTGTCTCGTGCCCCTTGTGGTCCGGCGATTCAGCGCGGCCAGAACCGACCTAACCCTGGCCTCCAGGGTACGCCGCATCTCTGACCAGGCGCTCGATGATCGGCCATCGTCCCGATTACGGGACATCCAGCGGCGCCACTGCCGCCTCATTCCTTTGTCCTCCAGGACCGCTAGCTTCCGAATACTTGGCCAGCTTGGAAATCAACCAGCATGATCTTCTATGATCGTCTAGATTCCAATGCCTTTCGTGCCCGTAGCAAGAACAGAGCCACTTTCGGGAGTTACAGAACCGGGCGGTTGTTGGTTTTAGCATTGATTTAACAATCAGGTAACGATCCCTTAGCATGTTGATGTCACAATATAATGATCACTGCCTGTAAAATAAGTTGTTGGGGACGCCCCCCTGTATCCTGGACCCGCTTTTGGCTAACTATGCAGCGATCAGTAAATCGATAGCTACCCGAGATACCACCCCCACAAGGGTTGCGTGATAGTGTTATGATTTATATGTAACAGCCTTTAAAATCTCGTAAAATGACCATGCCCAACAATACTATTCTCGTCGTAGACGACGAAAAGAATATCGTTCAACTGGCCAAGCTCTATCTGAGTAGCGAAGGCTTTAGCGTTGAGTCTGCCTTCAACGGATCCGAAGCCCTGGAAAAGGTAAGGGCACGGAAACCTGATCTCGTGGTGCTCGATCTGATGATGCCCGAGGTAGACGGCTGGGAGGTATGCAAGCGCCTGCGCCAGGAGAGCGATATCCCGATAATCATTCTCACGGCTCGAGGGGACGACGTCGACAAAATCATCGGCTTGGAATTGGGCGCAGACGATTATATGACCAAGCCGTTTAACCCTCGCGAGCTTGTGGCTAGAGTTAAGGCGGTGTTGCGCCGATTCAACGCTAGTGAGCGCCCTACTCGAAGATTGGTTGTTGGCGACATCGTCATTGACCAGGATCGGCGAGAGGTCACTGTGAATGGCAGCCCGGTAACCCTAAGGGCCAAAGAGTTCGACCTATTGACCGCCTTTGCAAAGCATGTCGGGGTGGTCCTGGACAGAGAGCGTCTCCTGAATATCGTCTGGGGCTACGAATATGTCGGCGACTCCAGGACCATAGATGTCCACGTCACCTGGCTGCGAGACAAAATATCGGGGAGCAAGGCGGTACGTATTCAGACAATCTGGGGTGTAGGGTACAAATTGGTGACGGTAGAACAGGAGTAAGAGCATGTTCTGGAGCCTTAGATCCAAGCTTGTAGCTTCCTACTGTTTCGTCATCTTCCTCTGTCTATTGCTCGCGGGGACCGCTTTCGTTTATCTCCTGCGGGATCAGCAGCGGCAAATCAGGTTGAACCAATTGTCGGACCTGGCGCTCCCCATCTCCTGGCAGGTGCGGCTGTTGGAGCGTTCCGGCGCGTCCCAGAAGCAGATCGCACTCTTCTTGCAAGATCAGGCTTCGGAGATGAACGTGCGAATACTGCTGGTCGATCCTTCCGGCCTGGTGGTGGAGGATACCGAGAAGAGTCTTATGGGGGGGCGAATTCAAACCCCTCTGGTCAAGACCCTACCCGATCGCTACAGCAACCCGGTTGCTGTTATTATCGAGAGAGTAGGCCCTCAAAGTTATGCGCTGATTGCCGCATCAGGGCACGCTACATCGCCTCCTCCCGATCGATTCGATATCCGCTCATCATCCTATACTGTACTTTTAGCGGTGCCGGAGCAAAGCTTGGCTGCCAGTTGGTTGGAGTTGGCGCCTAGCCTTTCTTTCGCGGCCCTGGTCTCGTTGATCGTCTCGTTCGGGGTAGCTCTAATATTGTCCCGCTCCATATCGAAACCGGTGATGGAGATCACCAGGGCCTCCGAAGAGATGGCCCAGGGCAACTATGACCAGCATATCCAGGTGCGCAGCAAAGACGAGGTCGGGAGACTGGCTGAGGCCTTCAACGACATGGCTAGACAGGTAAGCACATCCCACCGCACCCTTCGCGATTTCCTTGCCAACGTCTCCCACGAATTGCGCACCCCCCTTACATCGGTACAGGGTTTCTCTCAAGCGTTGTTGGATGGGACCGTGAAGTCCACTGAAGAGCGTATCGAGGCCGTCCAGATTATCAATGAGGAGTCCAACCGCATGAGGCGGATGGTAGAGGATCTGCTGTTGCTTTCTAAGATCGAGTCCGGCCAACTTCCGATGTCGTTAACATCGTTGGATGTGCGGGAGCTGTTGAAGGCCTGTGTGAAGCGCACCATGCCTAAAGCGCAGCAGAAAGATGTGCTTCTGACCTTGGAGGCAGACCAATCAGCCGTGGTCTCCGGCGATGAGGGTAGGCTGGAGGAGGTATTCCAGAACCTGCTGGACAACGCGCTGAGCCATACGCCGCAGGGTGGCAGCGTCAATATGAAGCTGGTAGTAACAAAGAGCGTCGCTGCAGTACCCCGCGGGTGGGGTAGAAAGGATGGAAAGCATCTGGAGAGCCAGATAGCCCAAATCTCGGTACACAACACGGGCTCATACATACCGCAGGAGGACCAGCCAAGGGTCTTTGAGCGATTCTACCAGGTAGATAAATCCCGGGCCCGGAACGGTGACGGAATGGGGCTAGGTCTCGCGATCGCCTGGGAGATCGTCCATGCGCACGGCGGCAACATTTCGGTGAAAAGCAGCCCTGAAACCGGCACAACCTTTATCGTATCTCTCACCTGTCAGCCTCCTGCAACTGGTTTGAGTAGTAATAATAAAATTTAACACCCAGAAAACAACTCCTTAGCATTATCCTGCTAAGATGGCAGAGCAAGTACTTATGAGTATGGGTAGCTATTTGATTCAATCCACCGGAGGTTGAAATGAATTCGTTGTTGAAAAACTTCGTGATAGTACTGCTCGCAATGTTTGTTGGCGCCGCTACGATAGTTGGGTACCTCCATTTCCAGCCTGATTCCAATGTTGCCCCATTGGTAGCCAGCGCGGAAACCGCTCTACCCAGCAAGGCAAGCTTATTAGATGAAGAGGTAGTGGCATCAGTTTATGACAAGGTAAGCCCTGCAGTGGTGTATATCACCCGAACAGGGATGACGAGAGACCCATTTTTTGGGGAAATGCCGGAGCGAGGAGCGGGCTCAGGCGTCATTATCGACGATCAAGGCCATATACTGACCAACAATCATGTGGTGGATGGGGCTGGCAGCCTCGAAGTAACCCTTTCCAACGGAGAGACGGTAGAGGGCAAGCTATTGGGGCGAGATCCTGGAAACGACCTTGCTGTTGTCAAAATAGACCCAAGCGCCTCACAGCTTACGGTAGCCCCCATGGGAGACTCGAGCAAATTGAGAGTTGGCCAGCTTGCTATTGCCATCGGAAACCCGTTTGGTCTGCAAAGAACGGTCACAGTGGGTGTGGTTAGCTCCCTTGGGAGAACCTTTTCCTCGAGCAGCGGACGCCCAATCAGGGATATGATCCAAACCGACGCGGCAATCAACCCCGGCAACTCCGGTGGCCCCCTGCTCAACTCAAAGGGAGAGGTTATTGGCATCAATACGGCTATCGAGAGCCCAGTACGAGGCTCAGTAGGTATCGGTTTCGCCGTTCCTATTAACACTGCCCAGCAAAACCTAGCAGCGATGCTGGATGGGAAGACGGTCGCCCACCCGTGGCTTGGAATATCCGGTACCGAGGTAACATCGAGCTTGGCCGAAGAGCTTGATATCCCGGCCGAGGGTGTCTACGTCTTGACGGTAGTCCCCGATAGCCCTGCGGACGATGCAGGACTCAGGGGTGCTGTGAGGCGGGCATCTCAAGCCCTCAGTATGCGGATACCTCGAGGCGGTGATGTCATTCTGGCTGTAGATGACCAAAAGGTC
>JBMNNU010000008.1:0-24951 GCA_050942695.1 Chloroflexota bacterium | reverse complement strand
CTGCGCGATGTGGCCGCACTCGATCAGCACGTATCGATAGCTTCTCTCCCCGTACTTCTGCCGACTCCGCTGGAAGACCCCGGCCATAACCAGCACGGCGGAGGCTCGGGCCACCACGCCCTGCCCTAACGCGAAGAGTGAGAGTTGATTGCGGAAATCCCCCTCCCTGATCGCATCCAGCGAATGGCCCCGGGGGCGATACAGGTAGATCCCCGGCGTAAGACCCTCCACGCTGTTCACGACCAGATAGAGGTCCACCGGATAGAGGGCCCCCGCGGAGGGCGCGGCGCGGTATCCGCTCTGAGGCTCGGTGATGCCCGAGGCCCTGTGCAGCAGGCGGGAGATATCCAGGAGCGTGAGCGGGGGGCCCGGATAGTCCCTGATCGAGCGGCGCTGCTCGATCGCGTCCTCCAGGCTCATACCTTTATCCGAGAAGTCAGGTGGGAGGGAGACGGGTTCGATCTGTTGGCTACTGGCCTGGCCCTTTTTCCACCCTGGAAGCGTGCCGGACAGCGTCCCGGATAGGCTCGATTTGCTTCGCCTATGGTACAGCCTGGACGCATCCTCCTCTGGATCGCCGGCTGATCGAGACCCCGGCGCGATGATCCATCCGGCCAGCAGGCCGAGCGCGCCGAACGACCCGGCTAGCAACGCCTGCCGCCTGGGTATCCTGAAGCCCGGTGTGCGAGCCGCTCCCACGACACCACCTCGCTCTCGGCCGGTAGTCGATCTACGCCAACATCATTAGCATCTATTATATTGCGGCTAACCCCTATGTCAATGTAGAGGGATCGGGCTACTCGCCCTCTTTCTTGTAGCCCTGGAAATCCCCCCACTGCACGTACCAGCGGCGCTCCTCAACCGATGCGTCCCTGCGGTACGGCTCGGACTCGGTACGCCTGCCTGCGAACCCCTCCAGTACCATCCTCATGCTGGATAGGACGTTGTTAAGATTTATCGGCTCTTTCCCGTCTCCAGGGTCCAGCACACCCTCTAACCGACTGAGCGACTGCTCGTACTGCCAGTACTTCGCACGGCCTAACTTCTTAATCTCCCCGGTCTCCTCAGCCATCACCTGCTTGAACCGGTGAGCGAACTCCAGTAACCCTTTCTCGATTTCGTGAGCTTCAATTGCCATCTGGCACCTCCTCCACCTGTGCCAGCATTATAATAGAAAAGGGCAAACCGTGAGGTCCGCAATTTGCCGCATCCAGGATACGGGCAGACCGTTGCATAGTTGTAAGTGTAGGGAAGGGGCTTGACGGCAAAGTGGCAGAGGACTAGCCCACCGCCTTACGGAACGAGAACGAGAACGAGGACGAGCGGGCCAGCAGCCCGCGCCCCAGGGAGGGGTGAACCGGACTGGTAAAGCGATATCGCCCGAAGGGAGGGGCTACATGACACTGGAAGAGAAGATCGCGAGAAGCTTCAGCATGAGCGAGGAAACCTGGCAGCGACACGCCAACCCGTGGAGCGTCTGGACCCGCTTCACAGCTTTGCCGCTCATCATCCTGGCTGCCTGGAGTCGCGTATGGTTGCGCCGGTGGGCGCTCATCCCCATCGCGCTCAGCCTGCTCTGGACCTGGCTCAACCCGCGCATCTTCAGCAAGCCCCGGTCGACCGATAACTGGGCATCAAAAGCGGTGCTAGGCGAGCGTGTATGGCTGAACCGTAACCGCATCCCGATCCCTGGCCACCACAGCTTCCTGCCCAACCTTCTCAACGTGGTCTCCGGGGTGGGCGGGGCTTTCGTAGTCTGGGGGGTTGCCGCCCTCAGAGTGTGGCCTACACTCTTCGGCTCGGCTCTCGTTTTTCTCGGCAAGCTGTGGTTCATCGACCGCATGGTCTGGCTGTACGAGGAGATGAAGGAAGCGACCCCAGAGTACAAAAGCTGGCTGTACTGACTTGACCTAGCGCTTCTAATAGAACCGATCCACAGATTTCACAGATTACACAGATTTTTTTCAACTCCCTGTGTTCGTTCTGCGATATCTATGCATTCCATTTTTTGCCCGCTGCATGGTTCACGTGGATAGACAGTTGGAGTGCCAGTCTGGTGGGCATGGTTCATACAAACAGTCAGTTCGTGTAACAGTCCAATGCTGTAGCGTCGGGGCTCGTCTCTTTCGTCACCATCGCGAAAGCGGGGGTCCAGTGACGTCCCATCTACTCGTGAGGCCACACCTACACGACAACGTGGACCCCTGGATGCCCGATCAGGTCGGGCATGACGGTCTAGGGATGGACCAGGCATGGCGATCAAGGAAGCCTGCCTTTACGAGATAGACTGTCACCCTGGCCGTGAACCATGCCTATCCCGCGGTGCAGAGATAAGTAATCTGTGTTTTATGTGTAATCTGTGGATAACAATAGTTCCGCTCTAACTTTTTGGTCCATGGTACCCCTTTATGGTAACCTCGTGTATGGAAGTTCTCCTATATCCTTGGCTTTACAGGTGTTCCCATGGAAATCATCGTCCTTCTCGCGCTGCTGTTTTTAATAGCCATAGCCATCGGCATAACCACCAGCATCATACACCTCGCCCTGTTCCTTCTGGTTGCGGGCTTCATCGGTTGGATAGCCAGCAGGATCGTCCTAGGAGATAGGCCGTACGGCTGCCTCGGATCCACCCTGGCTGGGTTGGTGGGCGGATGGCTCGGCCACCTACTGATTGGGCCCATCGGACCCGCCCTCTTCGGAGTGCGCCTCCTCCCCGCTCTGGTAGGGGCTATCATCCTGACCCTGGTAGTGAGCCTCCTCTTCGGCCGCTCCCGGCGCTAATCGTCCACGGCAGTAAAGAGAGACTACACCACCGAGGCCATCACCGCGTTGATTATGGACTTCCGCCTCCGCCCGTCCAGGTTCGCCCGGTTGGTCAGGAAGACGACTACCAGCCCGAACTCAGGGTCAATCCAGAGGTAGCCGCCCGTCATCCCGCCATGTCCGAACCCGGCGGGCGAGAGGAGCCTCCCCTCCCCAGGCATGGCTTTCTCCCAGCCCAAGCCCCAGCGAGCGGGCACCGTGCTGCCGTTTTTGTGCTCGAGAATCCCTTCGGTCTGGAGAGATGTCATCACCTTCAAGGCCGCAGGCCCCAGCAGCCTCCCCTGCCTCCCCTTGCCGCAGTTGAGGAACGCTTGGCCAAAGGCCACAAGGTCGGCAGCCGTGCTTAATATCCCCCCAGCAGGCAGCGCCAGTGAGATGAAGCCCTCTGGCCCTCCAGGGTAATCGGGGAAATCCAGCACCGGCAGAAGGCGCGAACGATTCTCATCGTCTAGGCAAAAAGAGCTGTCTACCATTCCAGCCGGCTGGAACACCCGCTCCTGCAGGTAATCCTGGTAGCTCATGCCGCTCAATCTAGCTATCAGCTCCCCTAGGATGGTGTAGGAGACGTTCGAGTACTCGAAGCGGGAGCCCGGCGGAAAGCGCAGGTGGGTTTGCAGAGCGCCTTCGAGGTTCCTCTGCGGCGTCGGCTGCACGCCCCGCTCGCGCCAATAGTCGTCCGCCATCCCCGAGGTGTGGGTCAGAAGGTGCCAAACCTTAACCCCCACCTTTCCGTTAACCGCGAACTCCGGGATATAGGTTGCCACCGGATCCTCGATCAGCAGCCTACCCCGCTCCACCAACTGCATGATGGCCGTCGCCACGATGGGTTTGGTGATGGAGGCGATCAGGAAGATTCTGTTGGTGTCGATCTCACCCGAGGGGCCGTAGGCCTCGCATCGAATCGTCTCCTGGCTGTTCGCAACAGCCAGCGCCCCCACCGGCAGCTCTCCGCTGGTTACCCCCTCGCGCAGCAGGTCGTAAGCTACCTGCAGTCGCTCGGGGTCGATAGTCGGCTTTGCACCAATTGGCATCGTCGTACCCCTTTCTTGCTGAACTGCTACCGCTGCTTACCCCTGGTGTTGACCAGGATCACGCCGCCGATCACTAGACCCCCACCAACCAGGGACAGGAGAGTCGGAACCTCGCCCAACCACAACCAGGCTATCAGCATGGCCAGCGCGGGGATCAGGTGCAGCATACTCCCCGCCCGAGGCGCCGGGACGCGCGCTAGGACATAGGCCCAGGTTACGTAGCCCAACGCCCCTGGGAAAAGGGCAAGGTAGATTACCGCGGCCGTAGCCTCGGCGGGGGCTATGCACAGGTTGGCAAAAGTCCCGGGACCGAAGGGCACCATCACGATCGTTCCCGCCCAGATTGCGTAAGCAGTGCATTGAAAAGCACTGTACCTGTTGAGAAGCGGTTTCTGCCCCAGAGAGTAGAGGCTGCTGCAGAGCGCGGCCAACAACACTACCAAAGCCCGCGGGTCGATGTCGAACTCCGCTCCGGTCCCCAAGGTTATCACCACCACCCCCATAAAGCTGGTGGCGATTCCGACCCAACCCCATCTTTGAAGCTTCTCTCCGAATATGGCCGCAGCGAGCAGCGCCATCCAGATGGGGGATGATGCGACCAGCAGGCTGGCCGTGCCCGCCGGTATGGTAACCTGGCCGTAGCCCAGGGCGACGTTGTAGAAGGCGATCCCAAGGGAACCCAGGACAAAGATAGTCGGCAGGTCGCCCCTCCTTGGCAGCGGCATCCGGATGAAGGCAGCGTAGATCCCCAACGCCAGGGATGCAAGCAGATATCGCAGGAAGGCCATGTGGGCCGGCGCGTAACTATTCAGCGCGGCGCTGATGCCGGCGAAGGCCGAAGCCCAGGTAGCCACGGTCACGAAGACGGCAGCGATTGTGGCCAAATCCAGCGGCAGTCCCCCGGCCTTAAGCTGCGCCTCGTCCGGCAACCGTTCATCAACAGCACCAGTTGCACCCTTTGCCAAAACCCTTTGACCCCTTCTTCTCGTGATTGATGAACGCATAGCTTAGCACTGTTCATAACCTCTGTGCTATGCAAAATAAAGGGACACTATATCCAAAACAACGTAGGGGCCCCTACGTTGTGCTCGCTCGCGTTGCGCGCCGTGCCCGTCCGGTGCCTCGTGGGATGGTGCTGACGTACGTGGTACCGGGCCGGCAGGGGCGCCGGCCCCTACGTCATCTGGAGGGCCGGCAGAGCGTGACGCTGCGCTCGCTCGTGTCACACGGCCCTTGCGATGCTGTGTGCGAATATTTGGTCAACGATCATAACCGGGCTTGGCACCGTATCGTAGGGCAAGTGGCTTGTCCCCTGCCGCCTTGCATTGAACCGGTAACGTTGGATATCGGCCATTCCCCTGCCACACCTATCAAGAGGGCGCTTTAGCGTCCTTGAGCGTCTCAGCCTGGCCCATTTATGGCCAGGCGCCGAAACCGGCACATCCCGGGAACTTGGGGTGCACCCGATGAGCAGGCAGTAGCTGTTATGTAGGGGTTAGAAGGTGGGCGGCGTGTTCACCCAAAGAACGACCGCGGGCTCTGAGCCGGAATTGCGCCAGCGGTGAAGATCGGAGCTGGCGAAGTAGAGGCAATCGCCGGGGAGAAGGGTGTAGAATTCCGCCTCGTTGAGCTGGACCTCCAGGCTCCCCGATAGCAGATACATCCCCTCTTCCCCTCTATGGGAGTAAGCGTCCTCGCTCCCGGCTCCCGGCTGGATGGTCCACATCTGGATTTCGATCTGGCGAGGGACCACCACTAGGTCCTCGATCACGATGTCGCCGTGGTTCAAGGTCAGCCGCGGCCGGTCCTTTGCCCTCACCAGCTTCTGCGGCTGCTCCCCCCCTCCACCAAAGACGTCGATCAGGCTGGAGCCGCAAACGTCGATGATCCGTTGGAGGTTCGCTACGGAGACGCCGGTCAAACCTCGCTCGAAGGACGAGAGGAAGGAGACGGAAAGGCCGGTCTTGTCGGCTAACTCTTTCAGGGTTACACCCCGCTGCTGTCTCAGGGCGCGGATCCTCGGCCCCGGCCGATCCATCGCCGGCCCGTGCTCGGCTGCTTCTGTCGCGGAGATCTGCCCCGCGCGGAGCAGCTCGCGGCGCACCGCCCCCAGCTTTAAGCCCTGGGATCTGCGGAGCACGCGGATGTGGCGGAGGACGTTCAGGTCTTCCTCCGTGAGATACCGATGGCCTCCGGGGGTCCGCTGGAGTCTGAGCAACCCCTCCTTTTCGTACAAACGGATCGCAGAGGGGCTGATGCCCGCTATTCTGGCAGCCTCCGCGAGCGAGTAGGTAGGCCCAAGACCGGCGCTATCGGCTCCTTCAACGGCGCCTATTTTTCCCTCGTCTTGCACAGTATCCCTCCGCTTTTACCCTCCCAGAGTATCTGCATTCCACCAACAGCGGTTAAGACGCCATGCTGAGCCTGTCGAAGCATCTCCTCGTTGTTAAAAAAGGGCTCGAGGAGACCCTTTCGCAAGGCTCAGGGCAGGCTCTTCGCTCGACGTTCAAGATGACAGCTATCAAGATCGCAACGGCAGATCAATACATTGCAGCAACGATGCAATTTTACAGCATTCGGGGATTGACAGACCACTCCCTCCTTGTTACAGTAGCATTACTTACAGTATCGTTGCAAGTTTACAGTAATCGCCGTTAGGAGGTGCGCCTTGGACACCGTCGAGAAGTACGAACGCTACGTCATCACCAACTGCACAAAGGGCATCGAACCAGTGGTTGTGGACCACGCGCGCGGCGCCGTCATCACCGATATCGAGGGCAAGAGCTACATCGACTGCTTCGCCGGGATCTCCGTCGTCAACGCCGGCCACTGCAACGAGCAGGTCAATGCAGCCGCAAAAGCGCAGATCGACAAGCTGATCCACGCCAACGTCTACTCCTACTACCTGCAGCCCGCCGCGGACCTGGCCGAGAAGCTCGCCGAGATACTCCCATCCCCCCTTCAGAAAAGCTTCTTCTGCAATAGTGGGGCGGAGGCTATCGAAGGTGCTCTGCGGATCATCAAGAAGTACACAAGGCGCCGCGAGACTGTCTCCCTGATGGCATCGTTTCACGGTCGAACCTACGGGACCCTGAGCGTCACCGGCCAGGCAGGCCGTAAGCTGGGTGGAGGACCCTACGCCGCAGGCTCAGCCTTTACCCCAATGCCCTACTGCTACCGCTGTCTCTTCCGCTCGAGCTATCCGCAGTGCGGCCTAGCCTGCGCCGAGGCTCTGGAGGATACGATCCGCTTCCAGACCAGCGGGGACGTGGCAACCTTCATAACCGAACCGGTGATGGGGGAGGGCGGTATCCTGGTGCCGCCTAAAGAGTTCTTCCAGACGGCGGTGGGGATCGCCAGGAAGCACGGCGCCCTCTGGATCGCCGATGAGGTCCAGAGCGGCTTCGGTCGAACCGGAAAAATGTTTGCCTTCCAGCACTTCGGGGTTGTGCCCGATGCCGTGACCATGGCCAAAGGCATCGCCGACGGCTACCCGCTGGGAGCCTTCACCACCACAGAGGAGATCGCATCCGCCTTCGAGCCGGGCGACCACCTCTCCACCTTCGGCGGCAACCCTGTCTCCTGCGCCGCTGCGCTGGCCAACATCGCCTATATGGAGAGCGAAGACCTCCCCGGCCAGAGCGCGCGGAAGGGGGAAATGGTTATGGGCCGGCTCAGGGCGATGAAGGAGAAGCACGCGCTCATCGGGGACGTGCGAGGCATGGGGTTGATGATTGGGATAGAATTAGTAGCCGACGAGAAGAAGAGCCCGGCTCCCCAGGCTACAGCCAAGGTAAAAAGCTACTGCAGGGAGCATGGGGTTCTTATAGGTAGCGGCGGGATTTATGGAAACGTGCTACGGTTCCAACCGCCGCTGGTGATCACCGACGAGCAGATCGACCAGGCGCTACAGGTTATCGACGCAGCGCTGGAAATAGCCCGCTAGAAAAATGTAGCTGGGGCGAACGATTCCCGGCGCATATCGTGGTCAACTTTATCCCAAATATCCGCTTAGCAGCAAGGAGAGATCGATGTCTGAAGTGAAACGCCTCAAGTACTGTGTAGACGGGGAGTGGCTGGAGAGCAAGACCAGCCGATACATGCCCGTCACAGACTCCTCAACCGGCCAGATCATCGCAGAAACCCCTGCCTGTACCGCTGAGGAGGTCGAGTCCGCCATCATCTCCGCCCAGAACGCCTTCCCCGCCTGGGCCGATAAGCCCGCCGCCGTTCGCACGCAGGTCCTCTTCCGCTGGAAGATACTCCTCGAGCAGCACATCGAGGAGCTAGCTCGCATCTGCTCTACTGAGTTGGGCAAGAACCTCGACGAGTCGAGAGGGGAGATCTTCAAGATCATCGAGGCCTGCGAAGTCGCCATGGCCACCCCCATGCTGATGCAGGGCTCTGCCCTCATGAACGTTTCCACGGGCCACGACACCGTCGAGTATCGGGAGCCCCTCGGCGTCTTCGCTGGGATCGCACCCTTCAACTTCCCAGCCATGATCCCGTTCGGCTGGATGGTCCCGCTCTGCATCGCCACAGGCAACACCCTGGTCATCAAAGCCGCCAGCCTCGTTCCAATGTCCGGTATCCGCCTGCTCGAGCTGCTCCAGGAAGCCGGCCTCCCCAAGGGAGTCGTCAACCTCCTCACCTGCAGCCGCAACGAGGCTGAGCTGCTCCTCACCCACCCTGCGGTACGTGGTGTCACCTTCGTCGGCTCCACCTCCATCGGCAAGCACGTATATTCAGTCGCCGCTGCCAACGGCAAGCGGGTACAGGCCCAGACCGAGGCAAAGAACCACGGCATCGTCCTGAAGGACGCTTCTTTGGAGAGGGCGGCCAGGGGCATCATTAACTCCACATTCGGATGCGCAGGCATGCGCTGCATGGCTCTCCCAGTCGTCTGCGTGGAGAATGCCGTAGCAGATCAGTTCGTGGATTACCTGGTCCGCTTCGCCAAGGAGCGCGTCGTCGGCTGCGCCTACGATCCTAAGACCGAGCTTGGACCCGTCGTATCCGCAGAGCACAAGAAGTTCGTCGTCGATTGGATCAATAAGAGCGTTCAGGAGGGCGCGGAGCTGATCCTGGACGGTCGCGACATCGTGGTTCCCGGCTACGAAGGAGGCTTCTTCGTCGGCCCTACCATCTTCGACCACGTCAAGCCCGGCATGTCCTGTGGCGAAGAAGAGGTCTTCGGCCCGGTCTGCTTCGTCAAGCGCGTAGCCGACTTCGAGGAGGCGCTCGCCATCGCCAACAACAACCGCTTCGCCAACGGAAGCTGCATATTCACCGAGTCGGGTTCCTATGCCCGCGAGTTCGCTCGTAGGACGCATGCGGGAATGGTCGGTATCAACGTGGGCATTCCGGTCCCCGTCTCCTTCTTCCCATTCTCAGGCCATAAGGAGTCCTTCTTCGGCGACCTTCACGTGCTCGGTCGCGATGGCGTGGCCTTCTACACAGAAGCCAAGTGCGTCACCAGCCGCTGGTTCACCGAGGAAGACCTCAAGGTCAAAAAGGTCTCTACCTGGGAGGGAACCATCACCAGACAGTAGGGTACAGCTTCGGGGAGGGCTCGTCGGGTACGACAGCCCTCCCCAGCGAATTGCGAGGCAGTCCGCCCAAAGCTGGGCAATTGGAAATTGGCTTGCGCGCAACAACTGCTATGGTTGGATATGCCCTGAGAGATCCGGTACGCGACACCGAGCCGGTCACGGGGTCTGGAGAAAGGAAACACCCTTTTGGCAGATCCATGTAACTCATGCCCAATATCTCGTTAGTTGTTACAGTAACAGCGTCAGCACAAGTTGGGCGACGAGTATCTTGGAGATCATCGCCAGTGGATAGACTTCAGCGTAGCCGATGTTGGGAAGCTCGTTGCGGGTTTGCTCCAGTGAAAAGCCAAGCACTGCCGGCTGGGTTTGTAAGCCGGCAAGCATGCCTACGAGCAGCCCCATCGGAATCTTGAGAAGCTTGTGTCCAATCCAGAGGGTGCCGAGAGCAGTCAATGCGGTGATCGTGGCTCCGGCCAGAAAGATCAGGAACCCGTTGCCCTGGGTGAGGGTGGTGACAAAGGCGAAACCAGCCCTGGTGCCGATGCCCGCCAGGAACAGCACGAGTCCTAACTGCCGCAGCGTCAGGTTGGCGCCGTAGGGCAGGCTCCAGACTATCGGACCGGTTCTCCCCAACCGCCCCAGCACCAGAGCCACCACAAGCGGCCCCCCGGCGATGCCCAACCTGAAGACGATGCCACCAGGCAGGGGCACCGGAATGAGCCCGATCAGCAATCCCAGCGCTACGCCAAGGCTAAAGCTGAGTATGTCGATCTCGCTCAGGGCTCGATAGGAATCCCCCAAAACATCCCTTAACCGATTGAACTGAGGGCGGCGCGCGAGAACACGCACACTGTCGCCCAACTCCAGCCGGGTGTCGCCTCGGGGCACCAGTTCGAAGTCACCCCGGCGAATACGGGTGACCACCGCGCCGAACCGGCCTTTGAGGTCTAGCTCCTTCAGTTGTCGGCTAACGATTTCCGGGTTAGAAACGAACATGCGTCGGTAGTCGAGCACGCTCCGGTCGAAATCTAATCGCTGCTCGAGAGCACGGCCCAGATACCCGGTCACCCGATCCAGCTCATCGGGCGCTCCCACCGCATTCAACTGATCGCCGATCTGTATTTGGACATTCCCCCCCACCAGTGAGACGTGGCCATTCCTACAGAGACGCGTAAAGACCACATCCCAGTTCTGCTCCTCGATCAGATCCCTGACCGTCTTCCCTACGCCGTCGGGTTTGGTTACTTCGATAGTGCGGGTTTGAAGCAGCCTGTGCATGGCGAATTCCGGAAGCGCCTGAGCCTCGGCGGCGTAGTCCACACGCCACAGCCGCTGTACCAGGACCACAACCGCAATCATAGCGACTACGCCCATCGGATAAGCGATAGAGTAGCCAACTACCGGCTCCGCCAGCATCTGCTCGAGCGACTCGGGAGGAGCGTATCGCCCGACAAAATCCACAACCGCTGCTAGGGCTGGGGTATTGGTCAGGCTGCCTGCGTACATCCCGGCGGCTATGGTAGGGGGCAACGATAATAAGGCGGCCGCCACTATGGTCAAGGCTGCCGCAAAAAGAACCATCCCCAGCACCAGAAGGTTGTCCCGTAACCCCTTTCTTTGAAGGGAAGCAAAAAAGCCGGGACCGCTACTCAACCCAACGGTATAGACAAATATAACCAACCCGAGAGTATAGATGATCTCCGGCAGCATCAATTCAGGGTTCAGGGCGCCAACGGCGAGGCCGGCGAAGAGCACCGCGGCCACGCCCAGGCTGACCCCGTAGACCTTGATCCTGCCGATGGGGTAGCCGATAGCCGCAACTACGAACAGCAGTAGCAAAGGGTTGTCGATCAGTATCTGGATCATGGATTGTCCTTCAGCAAAGATGCTGCCACCAATTCTACCATTTGCTCGTGTTTTCTAGGATCTATAATAATCGTTGTTGTGCAGGCTAGCGATCCAATAAAGCATCGGCCATGCTGAGCTTGTCGAAGCATCTCCTCGTGGTCAGGGAGGGCTCGAGGAGATGCTCCGTTCCACACTCAAAATGACAGAGGGAGGTGCTCAGGATGGCAGCTTGGTGCTCACAACGACAGGGTGCGGGCTTGGGATGACGACTAGTATGGCTTCTATAGCAGAGTGGCATCAGCATCCTGATGAATCGAGGTGTTGTCATGGCTCACCACACTCTTAAATCGGGATACGCACAGTTGGCGGACCGGCTCAACCGGTTTCCACAGGGCGCCCCTCCTTCCGACCTGCTTTACGCTATCCTCAAGATGCTGTTCTCGGAGAAAGAGGCGAGCCTGGTCTCCCTGTTGCCGATCAAACCTTTTACTGCGGAAAAGGCCGCCCGATTGTGGAAGATGGAGATACAGGCCGCGCGAGATATTCTGGATGAACTGGCCTCTCGAGCGATCCTCCTGGACGCCGAGCAGGAGGGGAATCGGACCTACGTTCTCCCTCCGCCCATGGCGGGCTTCTTCGAGTTCTCCATGATGCGGCTGCGGGGGGATATCGACCAGAAAGCCCTGGCCGAGCTCTTCTATCAATACCTGAACGTGGAAGATGAGTTTATCAAAGCGCTCTTCGCCAACGGGGAAACCCAACTGGGGCGGGTTTTTGTCCACGAGCCGGCTCTGTCCCCGGAGAACGCTCTGCACGTTCTAGATTACGAGCGGGCCAGCGAGGTGATCGAGACCGCTTCACATAGGGCGGTGGGACTCTGTTATTGCCGCCACAAGATGCAGCATCTGGGAAAAAGCTGCGACGCTCCTCTGGACATCTGTATGACCTTCAACGGCGCGGCTGAACCGCTGATCAGGCACGGTTACGCTCGAGAGGTCGACGTAGCCGAGGGCCTGGATCTCTTGCAGAAAGCCTATAGCCACAAACTGGTCCAGTTCGGCGAGAATGTCAGGGAGGGCGTCAACTTCATCTGTAACTGCTGCGGTTGCTGCTGCGAGGCCATGATTGCCGCTCGCAAATTCGGAATGCTCCGGCCAGTTCACACCACCAACTTCCTGCCAAAGGTGGACGATCGGCAGTGCAGCGGCTGTGGCAAGTGCGTTGGTGTTTGCCCCGTCAACGCCATGAACCTCGTTACCATAGATGGCCCAGATACCCCCGATCGCAAGGTAGCCGTGCTCGACGAATCTATCTGCCTGGGTTGCGGAATCTGCGCCCGGTCCTGCCCAACTGGCAGCATTGATCTCGAGCCGCGCGATCAGCGTGTCGTAACCCCGCTTAACGGTACCCACAGGATCGTTATGATGGCGATAGAACGGGGCAAACTGCAGAATCTGATCTTCGACGAGCAGGCTCTATGGAGCCACCGGGCGATGGCGGCCATCCTGGGGGCAATTCTGAGACTTCCACCAATCCATCAGGCTTTGGCGAGCCGACAGATGAAGTCCCGGTACCTAGAGGCGTTGATCAAAAAGCTTAACGTGTAACGGTGGGTGGTCGTCGTATTGTTGGAGTGCCAGGCCGATAGCTCTGCTTACTCCCCGATATTGGACAAACTCCTCTACCCAATCGGAGATTGGCTTTCCTACGTGTCGAGAGTATACAATCAGTAATATAGAGGACATAAGGTATGAGAGGAGAACAGAGTTGCGTCGTTTAATCGTCAACGCAGACGATTTCGGGATAAGTGAGGGGGTAAACCGGGGTATTATCGAGGCCCACCTTCGCGGCATTCTCACCAGCACTACCTTGATGGTTAACATGCCGGGCTTCGAGCACGGTGTCGAAGCATCAAGAGATACACCAACGCTGGGGGTGGGTGTTCATCTGAATCTTACAACTGGCGTCCCGGTTCTACCACCTTCCGAGATCCCGTCTCTCGTAGGCGAAGACGGGCGCTTTCTGCGCCTGAACCCGACGCTCAAGCAGCTCACTCTCAGACGGATGGACCTCAAGCAGATCGAGGCCGAGCTGAGTGCCCAGGTAGAGAAGGCGATGGAAGCAGGAGTATCTCCAACTCACCTGGATTCCCACCACCACGTGCACATTCACCCCACCCTACAGCCTATAGTCATCAGGATAGCACGTCGGTTCGGAATCAGGGGCATTCGATGCACGACAGAGTTGGGGTTAGCGGATACCCTGAGGCGAGCCGAGATGCTGTTTTACCAAGACCAGGCAGCGGGTCGTGAACATCCCAGAAGTATATACCTGAAAGGGATCGCGCTCAGCCTGTTCGGCAAAATTCTCCAGTGGAGAGCGCGTCGCGCCGGGTTAGCAGCGCCCGACCACTTTCGGGGGTTGCTGCTGGGATTGGCCTTCGATCCGCTCGATCTCCACAAGGTTCTGCGGACCCTGCCCCCGGGCGCCACGGAGCTTATGTGCCATCCAGGCTATGTAGATGAGGAGCTCGCCAGTCGAACATCCTACACAATAGGCAGGGATTACGAGCTACGCGCCCTGACCGACCCTGCCAATCGGGAGATTCTGGACCAGGTGGACGTCCGCCTCATCAACTACTCCGACCTCTCTCTCTGAGTGACGAGAGTAGCTAATCGCCCTTCGGCAGCATCCATGGGCTGGATCTTGGCGATAGTGACCCGATGTGGGTAGGGGGGTATGCTGATCCCCTCCCTGTCGAAAGCCTTCTTGATCCTGGCGCGCAGGGCTCGCGCCACCATCCACTGCTGCAGGGGAAGGGTTTTCACCAGCATCCGGAGGGTCACATGGTACTCGCCAAGCGCCTCCACTCCCAACACTTCGGGGGTATCCACGATCAGCTTGCCAAATTCCTCGTCCGCGCGCAGCTCTGAGCCAACGGATTTGAGCACATCTATCGCTTTGTCGATATCCGTTTCGTAAGATATCGCAACGTCCATTACCACCCTGGACCACTCCTTGGTGAAGTTGGTCACAACCCGCACATCGCCGTTGGGGATGACGATCACCGAGCCGTCCAGACAGCGCAGCACCGTCCGGCGCAGGTCCATCTTCTCCACCAGGCCCGAATACTCGCCTACCTGTATCACGTCGTCCACTGAGTACTGGTTCTCGAAAAGGATGAAGAAACCGCCCAACCAGTCCTTGACCAGATTCTGTGCGCCGAAACCGATAGCTATACCGGCAATACCGGCACTTGCTAGGAGAGGGGTGATATCCTGGCCGCTTATGGAGAGGATGGTGAGAATAGCAATGGAAAAGATGACGACCCTTCCGGCTCCCTTCACCACCTGTGACAGGGTCTTGGCTTTTTGCGCCGATTCCCTATCTTTGTCTTTGTCGTACTCCATAATGGTGTTAGCGACACCGGTGACTGCAATTTTCAACAATCGCAAAGCTACTAGCGCGATAAGGATAACGACGACGATAGAAAACAGTTTTCCCCAGTCCACCTGGGTGTAGGGAGAAATCGCGTCAAGGACAACACCAAAATCCAATTCCAACCTCCAATGAAAACTATCAGGCAACAGCAAATCATGAGGTAGTAAGCTTCGTTTTTGCTATTACTGACCGCTGCATAGCTATCCAAAGGCGGGTCCAGGGCACTCAACGCGAGCGAGCGCAGCGTTGAGGCTTGGCGGGCGTGACGCGAGCGAGCGCAGCGTCACGGGAGGGGTGCCTCCAATAATTTACTTTCCTATGCAGGGGTCAATAGCTAAAATTGTCCCTGGCATTCAACGCCGCTTCCAGCAGGTCGCGGTTAGTCGTCGTAGGAATTGTGCAGCCGGGAGCAATCACACAACCCCTTCCGCCTATTTCCTGGATCGCCCTGGTCACCGCATCGGACACATCCTGAGGCGTGCCAGTCTCGAAGATAGCTGTGCTCCCCAGGCCGCCTACTACCATTTTCCCAGACGCATCGCGGCCATCCTTCAAGGTGGGGTTGCCGGGCAAGGTGACATCCCAACCGATAGCATCTACCGGATATGCCTTTAGCTTATCGAAAAGAATGTGGCTACCACAGATGTGGAGCAGGTTAAAACCCGGCCGCGACTGCACCGCATTTAGCACCTTCAGGTCGTAGGGGGTACCGAAGCTGTCGTACTGCTCCTCAGCCACCATATCAGCCGAGGCCACCTCGGTAGTAGCAAAATAAATGCCGCTGGCCCCAACGTCGATGCAGGCCGCGGCATAGTTGGCGAAGGTCTCGGTGATGGCTTCGAGCGCATCCGACAACTCCTTTGCTTCACTATCCATGGCCTCGCGCAACCGTTCCTTGGATTTCCCGGCTAACCTGTAAGCGATGGAGAGTGGGGAGAAGATGGTCTGGAGGAAATAAACATTCTCCTCCTGCAGCCCTTCCTTAATCAGCTCCAACAACACCAACTGCTGTTTCAGCGCATCGGAGCGCCAGATGTCCAGAGGCTTTATCTTGAGCCAATCTTCCCTGGAATGCACGACATGGCTTGCCAGAGTGGGAGGAAGGTGGGGATCGCCGGTATGTTGATACCTGTTACCCCAGTCCTCTACGTGATAGGAAGCGCGCGGGTTCACTTTGACGAAGTCCCACTGGTACTCTCTTTGAAAGGCGAGCAAGGCTTCTGATAACAACCCCGCATCCCTCTCCTGCAGATAGAAGTGCCGCCAAAAGCTTATGGGGACCTTGTCTACCTCCTCGCCCTTCAAAGCCGCATCGATACGTTCCATTTTCGTCATGGTCTGCATGGCTATCCCTTTCTCCCAGCGCGCTGCCTGGGGCGCCCCTCACCCTAGCAGTATAGCATTTAGCTATCAGCTTTCAGCCATCAGCTTTTCGGAGGCTATTAACAGCAATTGGCAAACCAACAAGCGTGATGACCCGTCGCCATTTCATTTTAGAAAACTCTGAAGGGCTTGCAAACAGTCCCGACATAGTTCAGAGTTCACTGAACTATTTTAATGTACATCTGCAAAAAGCTGATAGCTAACGGCTATCAGTTGAATGCTATAATATGCCGATTGCGAAAATACCACCAGTCAGATAAAGGCAGCTATAAACATGAGAATTTTGTTGTATACTGGGAAGGGCGGTGTCGGCAAAACGACAGCGGCGGCAGCTACTGCCCTGCGTGCTTCGCGGATGGGATACCGGACCATCGTATTGAGCACCGACGCAGCCCACAGCCTGGCGGATTCGTTCGATCTCCCCTTGGGACCTGATCCAACCCCTATCGCCGAGAACCTCTGGGGCCAGGAGTTGGATGTCTATCACCAGGTAGAGAGCTACTGGGGCACCGTTCAGAAGTACCTAGAGGCACTCCTGACCTGGCGGGGGGTCGAAGGCATCGTGGCAGAGGAACTAACCGTCCCCCCAGGGATGAGCGAAATCGCCAGTCTGCTCCAACTGGTACATCTACACGATAGCCAGCAGTACGACGTCATTGTTCTCGACTGTGCACCCACCGGTGAAACTCTGGAGTTGCTCACCCTTCCGGAGATAGCCAGGTGGTGGATGGAGAAGATATTCCCCATCCATCGCCGTTTAGTCCAGGTTGCGCGCCCTGTAATGAAGCCTCTTGTGGGCATGCCTCTGCCAGGCGACGATGTCTACGAGGCCATCGAAGAGCTCTTCCAGCAACTAGGCAGGATGCAAAAGCTGTTGACCGACACATCCTTAACGTCGGTACGACTGGTGGTAAACGCTGAAAAGATGGTTGTCAAGGAGGCGATGCGCACTCACACCTATCTCAGCCTGTACGGATATCCCGTCGATCTGGTGGTGTGCAACCGGATAATCCCCACATCGGTCTCTGACAGCTACTTCGATACCTGGAAAGCATCCCAGGCAAAATATATCAAGATGGTGGAGGAGGGCTTCGCACCGACCCCCATCAGGTATGTGCCGTTGATGAATCAAGAGGTAGTAGGCATCGACCTTCTGGACGAATTAGGTGAAAAGCTGTTTGGGGGCGACGACCCTATTGCCGTCTATCATGTCGACCGCACATACAGCTTCGAAAAGTTGGAAGATGGCTACCTGCTGCTGCTGCCCCTCCCGTTTACTAGCAAAAGTGACATCGACCTAAAGCAGATAGGAGACGAACTGATCGTCCAGATAGGTAACCAGAAAAGAAACCTGGTTCTGCCAAGAAGCCTGGCAAGCCTGCAAACTCGCAACGCCAAGCTGGAGGATGGGATACTCCGGATCCGTTTTGCGCCTTCTTCGAACGGCAACGAACAGCGGCGCTAGTTGAGTAAGAAAGATTACATCCGAGAAAGTGGGGTGGAAAGATGAGAATCGAAAGCGAAGAGGGGAAAACTCTCACAATAAAGATAAACCTGGAAGGCCCGGCAGAGGTTCTCTCTTGGGTTCAGGGCAAAACACCGGACAAAATGGCTGGGAAACTGGCTGGCTTGATACCAGGAGACTTCAAGAAGCACGTGAAGGCTGCAAGTCGGGAGCAGTTGCTGGCTATGCGCAGCCTGATAGATATCGCCTTAGCCCGGATAGATGCCGATGAGCAGCCCCAACGCCGCGCCACTAAAGTCGAAATCGACTAAGCAGAGCGGTATAAGTATATATTTTTGGGGACACCCCAAGCCCCGCCAGGTGCTGCGCCCTGGACCCGCTCCGTGTCTCTTTAGCTTCGTGTCAGAGTTACTTTGGCGCCTGAGGGGACTGATTTGAACAGCTTCGGGTCGCCCTCGACCTTGCCGAAAACAGTAACCTCGCTGGCAGGCCTGATCTCCTGCCCCCTGCTGGCTGGTGTGGGGCCGAAAAAGATGCAGAAAGCAGTGCCGGGTGCCCAATATCCCAGGTCGCCCAGCTCCACCACCGACTGCCCTCGCTCCGTTCCCATTTTCACCGGGATGGAGAAATAGATTTCATCCCCCCAGGTGTTGGCCTGTGCTTCGATTGGTAAAGCAGCCCAAATGGCTTCAGCCGTCTTGGTATCGTTCAGGGTTGCTGTGGCTACGACATCGCCGGCTTTGATCTGGATTTTTTTCATAGCTCTTTACCCTCACCCCGACCCTCTCCCAGAGGGAGAGGGAGATATTTTGTCTGGGGACACCCCATACGGACATCACTCCTCTCCCCTCTCCCTGTGGGGGAGGGGCAGGGGGTGGGGTCCGTCCCTAATGCACTACACGTTGAAGAGAATGTGCATGATATCGCCATCCTGAACAGGGTAGGTTTTCCCCTCCAGGCGCAAGAGGCCCCGTTTGCGGGCTTCAGCCATGCTGCCGCCCACAGACATGAGGTCGTCGTACTTCACAACCTCGGCCCGGATGAAGCCCCGCTCCAGGTCGGAGTGGATGACCCCCGCCGCTTTTTGCGCTGGGGTACTGCGCCGAACCGTCCAGGCCCTCACCTCGTCTGAGCCAACCGTCAGGAAAGAGACGTAGTCGAGCAACTGGTAGGTGTTATCGATCACACGGTTGATCCCAGGCTCCTCGATCCCCATAGCCTCCAGAAACTGCTCCTTCTCCTCTGGCGGCAGTTCGGCTACCTCTGCCTCCACCTGCCCACACAGGGTCGTGAAAGCCGTATTGGGGACATCGTACCCCCGGCTTACCTCGGCCTGAATCTCCGCTGCCCGCTCCATCTGGTTTTCTCCCAGGTTCAGAACGATCAGCAGCGGCTTTTCGCTGAGAAACTGGAAAGCTCGGATAGCCAGCTTCTCATCCTCAGAAAGCTGCTGGGCTCGAAGAGGGATCTCCTTCTCGAGCTCACCCTTGATGCGAGTGAGCAGCTCAAACTCCCGCTCTCCGGCCTCCCTCTCCTGAGGTTTCACCTTGTGCACCGATTCCTTCAGTCGCTCCAATCGCCGCTCGATGATCGACAGGTCAGAGAAGGCCAACTCCAGATCCATTGTCGCCACGTCTCGGGCTGGATTTACAGAGCCCTCGGGATGTGGAAGCGATTCGTCTTCGAAAACCCTTACCACCTCCAGCAAGGCGTCTGCTTTGCTTATCTGGTTGAGTAACTGGCCGCTAATCCCCTCGCTTTTCGCACCACCCTTTACTACACCGCCGGCGTCCACATACTCGACGACAGCGTGCACCACCTTCTTGGGCTTGAAGATTTTGGCCAACTCCCCCAGGCGAGGGTCAGGCACCTGCACCACGGCGACGTTGGCCTCGGTAGTAACGCTATATGCGCCGGTCTTGGCGCGAGCTCCGGTGAGAGCGTTGAAAACTGTGGTTTTGCCCGATTTGGGCAAGCCTATGATGGCAGTCTGCACTACTATACCCCCTGATGTGCTGCCTTCAATGATAGCATGCACCGGGGGTTTCAGACTAAGTCCGAGAGCCCGCAGGGCTTCGTCTTCTCAGCGCGGTCGCTTTAGCGCCGCGCTCTTAGGCATGGTTCACGGCACGAGTCACAATATAGCGTCAGGCCTTGTGTCTGACGTGGTACCTCGTCGGGGACGAGCCCCGACGCTACAGCATTGGACTGTTACACGATCTGGCTACAATGCTCGCTCTTTAGCAAATTGGCATATTTCTTGCCCCCCTTTAATCTGCGCTATGGCTCGTTCGTATCCACGATTTGGAACGAACACCCTACGGTGCAGGGTTCAACAAACACAGGTCAAAAAACCACTGCCCCTTCAGCACCCGGCAAACCGACAGGGTGAAAGCGCTGGAGATCCAGGCCGGATCTATTCCAGGATAACCCCTAAACGGAACTGTTGGAGTGCGCAATGCTAAGGGACAGGCTTGGCCAATTGAAAGCCGCGCAGGCTTACACTACAGATGCTTCCAATACTGCCGAACGAATATGGGAACGTGTGCCGGGGGTACTGAGCTGGTTGATAGTCCTCGCTCCCATCTGGTTGACACCCATCTCTCCAACCATGGGTCTCGGCCTGGTGGTTGCCGCCACCATCTATTTTTCAATAAGGACATCTCTCTACGGCCCAAGGGCGTTGCTGACCCGACGGCGAATGCTGAAAAGCTGGGATGAAAGCTGGCTGGCAAAGCTGGAAGGGCTGAATGAAAAGGAGAATCTAGATTGGCGACGCTGTCGTATCACCCTGCTGATCCGTGCTTATCGAGAGCGAAACGCCAATATGTTGCGGGCCACATTGGAATCTATCTGCGCATCCGATTGGCCTAACGAACGAGGACTGTTAAAAAACGTGGAGGTGCTCTTCGCCACGGAGGAGGATGATCCCTATACTCCTCCAATAGTGGACCGGCTTGCGGAGGAATTTGCAGGCCGGCTGGTTGTTCGGCAAATCCGACACCCCGAGGAGCCTAATACCCTTCCGGGCCCCTCAACCGCTATGAACTATGTAGGGAGAGCGCTCTACCGAGAGGCCTTACGGGATGGCATCTCGCCGCGAGAGTGGATAATCGCCGATTTCGATGCCGATACCCTGTTTCACCCCCAGTACCTGCCCTGTCTCGTCTATCACTATGTAAGCGACCGGAATCGCGACCTACACGCCTACCAACCGGTGGTGCTGTTCACTATCGACTACTGGAAGGCCCCCCTACACAGCCGGTTGTCCGCTATTGGCGTATCGGTTTTAACCCTTGGATGGATTCGGAAGCCGGAGATCGCCTTCACAGGTGCCGCAGCGAGCTTGGCAACGATACACAGCGTAGGATACTGGCCTACCAATTCCCACAGCCAGGATTCCGGGATCGAGCTGCGATTCCGGATGAAATATGGGCGCAAATTTAAGGTAATTGGATTGCAGGTGCCTTTGTGGGTATATCCGGTTATGATTATGGGCGTCCAGCATGATTGGAAGGAGAAAATCCGAGCCTACTGGCGTAGTGGGGTCGCGCTCTTCCGGCAGAGCGCCCGTTGGCGAGAGGGGCCTTTGGATGAGTTCGTGGAAGCCGTCACCAAAGGTTATGCCTGGCTCACCTTCAGGCGCTTCTTGAACGGATTGGAGAGGGACACCTTGACGGTGATGCCAGGTTACGGGGTCTTCGTCGCCACCATCCTTGCGGATCCTAGCCAGATGAGCATAGACCCCGGCTTTCTGAGACTGCTGGTAGGTGTAGCCCTGTCGATCGTCAGCGCCCTGGGGCTGGTGGTCTTCTGGGTAATGCTAGGCACCGAACAGTTCGTTCTGGGGAAAAGGGAACCAGGCCAGAGAGCGAAGGAACTCCTCCTATTCTGGTTGGTGTTCAGCGTATACATCCCAATCTTTACGACCTTGGCAGGGTTAAAGACCTCCACTTCCTACAGCATAGGAAAGCGTCCAAGGGGGCACTTTTTACCGACACCAAAATAGGGGGCGCTATTCGCGCCCCTACCCCTATATACTAGAGCAGCTTGCTGTTCACCCTATTGTTGATACGCCTCAGGTTTGAGTACGCAGATGTAGGGCAGGTTGCGGTACAGCTCACGATAGTCCAACCCATATCCCACCACATATTCATCCGGTATCTCGAAGCCGACGTAGTCCAGCGGCTGTTCCACCAACCGCCGCGCCCGCCTGTCAAGAAGAGTGCAAACCTTGAGGCTAGCCGGCTTCCGCACTCGAAGGTAGTTGAGTATGTATCTCAAGGTTATGCCGGTGTCCACGATGTCCTCGACGAGCAGCACGTGGCACCCCTTGATCGGATGATCCATGTCCTTCAGTATTCGCACCGCATCCGAGTCAACGCCATTGCTCTTATACTTGGTGATGAACATGTAGTCGGTGGATACCGGTATCTCCAGCAACCTCATCAGATCGGTCATGAAGAACGCTACACCCTTAAGGATACCCACCAGCTGGACCTCTTGGCCGGCGTAATCCCGAGATATCTCACTCGCCAACTCCCGGATCCTCTTCTGGATTTCATTCGCACTCAGCAAAATATGGTCGATATCATCTAAGGTGGTGGGGGTGATAGCCCGGTAACCATACTTGGCCAGCAAGCTCAGGTAATCTCTCCTGTAGAGCAGCCTTATGTTGACATCGGGATACAGCTCTCGGAGCCGCCTCAGCTTCCGATTTTTACGGGTAACCAAGCTCTGCTTCATCGTCGTCAGCTCGACGTACAGGTTAAGCGCCGGAAGGTAGAAATCGGGGGTAAACATCTCTGTAGCCCGATCCCCATCCCACCTAAGTGGGAAAGACCGGGGTTCGTAGACCCACTCGATATGGTAGAAGTCCAGGATTCGAGCGAACTCCTCCTCGCTGGGGTGAACGAAGCCAGGGGATCTGCGTCGTCGCCTCCTCTTGGGATAGCGCGTGCTGGCCACAGGCATCAAGCTATGAGCGTTAATTACCGAGCGCTCATCCTGATTACTCGATTCTTGTCTCTCGGTTTTCGGCTCCAGCATCTCATGCCCCTCGGCCCTTGTCTGATCCTCACCCATTAATTTGCATACCTATACATAATACCCGATTTGTGAGATACGCCCGTCTGGAAAGGCAGCATCGTTACTCATCTTGCTGCCAAATAAGCAAGACCCGTGCGCTAAATCGGTTACTCCGGACATGGTCCACGGCACGAGTCACAATATAGCGCCAGGCCTTGTGCCTGATGTGGTACCTCGTCGGGGACGAGCCCCGGCGTTACAGCATTGGACTGTTACACGAACTGACTGTTTGTGTGAACCATCCCTTAGCGTTATGCAGGGCGAAAATCCACTCTACATGCTCCTAGCGGGCATATACCCGCGCTCCAGCCAGGCAGCTTCACCGCTGTGTCAGCGGAACATTTGATCTAATATCTTTCTGGCAACCGGGGCCGCATACTCGGAACCGTGACCCTTCTCCTCCACCATCACCACCATAGCGATCTGAGGGTTCTCGTAAGGTGCGTAGGAGGCGAACCAGGCGTGGGAGTTGGGGCCGCCCGCCTCTGCGGAACCGGTTTTCGCAGCCAGAGAAATGCCCGACCCTCGAAAAGCGTAAACAGCCGTACCGTTCGGATCCGATACTACGTCCCGCATCGCTCGCCGGATCACCTCGAGGTTTGCGGGCGATACCGGTAGCTTGCCCTTTGGTTGACTCTGGAAGCTTTCATCCCCTCGTTTGGCTACGAGGATGGGGGTCTGCAGAGCGCCCCCCCGTGCAATAGCCGCGTAGGCGTTTACTACCTGTAAGGGGGTAGCGAGGAAGAAACCCTGTCCGATGGCCAGGTTGGCGCTATCTCCTATGTACCAATCGCCTCCCTGGTTCGCCTGCTTCCAAGCGGGATCAGGCACAACCCCCGCCACCTCAGATAGAGCATTCAATCCCGTAGGCTGGCCGAATCCGAACCCCCGCGCAAACTCGGGTATCAGGTCTGGGTCGATCGAGTGCATCTTCTTCGCTATCTCATAAAACACGATGTTGCAGGATTGCACCAATCCCTGGTAGAGATCCAGGTGGCCGTGCCCTTGCGGCAGCCAGTCGCCCATCACTATGTTGCTGCCCGGCACCTGCCATCGACCGTTGCAATCGAAGGCGCTACTTGGGGTAAAACCGCCCTTCTCCAACCCCGCCGACATGGTGATCACCTTGAATACCGAGCCGACCGGATAGGCACTGGACAGGGGCCGGTTCTGGAAAGGGTGTAGCTCATCCTCGTTCAACTGCTTCCACTCGGCATCCGAAAAGCCGGTTATGAACTTGTTGGGGTCAAAGCGCGGGTAAGAGGCCATGGCGAGGATACCGTTGCTCTGGACATCCATCATCACCACACTCCCTCCCTGGGGTCCCAACGACTCCTCGGCCAGCTTTTGGAGATCCAGGTCGATAGTCAGGTAGATATCTTTTCCATCTTTAGCAGCCTTATGAGCGATCACCTTCACCAACTGGCCATCGGGGGTAACCACACTCAGCTTCCCCCCCTTCTCCCCGGCCAAAACGCTCTCGCCCCAGGCCTCGATACCTGCCCTGCCTATCAGGTCATCTTCGCTATACCCTTTGAGTTTCAAGGTCTCATACTCATCTGCTGTGATTCTCCCCAGGTAGCCAACTATATGGGCTGCCGTCGAGCCGTGAGGGTAGACTCGCGCTGCCTTCTCCCGGAATAGCATGCCGGGGACTTCCTCCAGCTTCGAGCGCAGGGCTTCCGCATCCTGTACCGCGAGGTCCAGCAGCGGAACGAACCAATCGGGCTGGGCGTTCTGGTAAGCGGCTTTCGCTACGTCGGGGGATATCCCTAGATGCTGTTCCAGAGAAGAGAGCAAATGCGCCTCATCCTCGATCTGTTCCGGCACCACCCCGATAGATACAATCTTGCCTTTCGTAGCCAGTGGGCGCCCTTTCCTATCGAAGATTGAACCTCGAAGTGGCTCCTCAGGCTCGAAGAGGATGCGATTATCCCCCGAAAGATCTTTGAAGATTAAAGATGGAGACCATTCGACCCGCCACCTGTCGCCCTCGTATACCAGCGACATCAGGTTAGCCTCGCTGATCTCCCCTAGGCGCGCGGTCGACATCACGACGTTGAAGGGTAAAACGACGGCGTTATCCACCTTCTCCAGCTTCTCATCCTTAACGAATGAGGGCTTCACGGCAAGTATCGTGCTGCCCTCGGTGATGGCCTGGTAGCGCTGGATAAATTGCTCTCGCGAGATGCTTTCCTGGGCTTTACTGGATAGGAGATCGTACATATCGCCATAGCGCCCCTCCTCCCAAGCCTTAAGGAATGGCTCAAAAGCTGAATAAGGAGAGGGTTTGCTTGAGCAGGCGATCGAGCTAAATAGG
>JBMNNU010000256.1:0-4898 GCA_050942695.1 Chloroflexota bacterium | reverse complement strand
GATGCGAAACCGCATCCCCCCACACCGTTCTATGTTGGCTGGTGGGAATGACAAACGCCATGTCACCAGACACTAGAGCTACCCTAGAACAGCCCGAGCGTCCTGCCCTGCTCGTCGATATCAACCCTCTCGCCCGCCGGCCTGGATGGAAGGCCGGGCATGGTGCGCATGTCGCCCAGGAGCGGGTAGAGGAACCCTGCGCCTACAGAGGCTCGTACATCCCGTATGGGGATGCGGTATCCCGTAGGCCGCCCCTTCCAACTTGGCTCGTGAGACAGGGATAGATGGGTTTTCGCCATGCAGATGGGCAGTTTGTCGAAACCAAGCTCTGTATAACGTTTGATCTGCTTCTCAGCAGCGGGCAGGTAGTCTACACCGTCAGCCCCATATATCTTCGTTGCGATGGTTTCTATCTTCTGCTTGATCGGCATGTCCAACGGGTAGAGGAACTGGAAGTTGTTTGGCTTTTCGGCTGCTCTGACCACTGCCTCGGCCAGCTCTACACCGCCTGCGCCGCCTTTGGCCCACACATCGCTGACGTATGCCCCCTCGGCTCCGGCTGCAAGCGACCTCTCCTTAACGATCTCGATCTCTTTCTCGGTATCGTATGTGAAGCGGTTGATGGCTACCACGACAGGGATGCCGAACAGCTTCATGTTCTCTATCTGCTTCTCAAGGTTGGCTGCCCCCTGAGCTACCGCCTCCAGATTCTCCTGGGTGAGTCCGGGGTCTAGTGGTTTGCCGGCCACGACCTTGAACTTGCCGCTGTGCATCTTCAGGGCACGGATAGAGCAAACCATCACGACCGCGCTGGGTGTCACGCCGCTGTAGCGACACTTGATATCCATGAACTTCTCAGCGCCCATGTCGGCTCCGAAGCCGCTCTCGGTCACGACGTAGTCTGCCAGCTTGGCGGCTATCTGATCCGCCAGGATGGAGCTGTTGCCGTGAGCGATGTTGGCGAACGGCCCGGCGTGGACGAATACCGGCGTGTACTCAAGGGTTTGCATCAGGTTCGGCTTGATGGCGTCCTTCAGTAGCACCGTCATAGCGCCTGCACAACCGAGATCCTCTGCTGTTACAGCCTTGCCATCCTTGGTGAGGCCGATCACGATCCGCCCGAGCCTCTCCCGGAGATCCTTCAAGGAGGTGGTTAGCGCGAGAATTGCCATTACCTCGGATGCGACGGTGATATCGAAGCCGGTTTGCCTCGGAAAGCCGTTTTCCTTACCGCCCAAACCAACGATGATCTGCCGCATAGCGCGGTCGCTGATATCCATCACCCTGGGCCAGGTAATGCTAAATGGATCGATCCCCAGGGCATTTCCGTGGTGGATATGGTTGTCGATGAACGCAGCTAGTAGGTTGTGCGCGGCGCCTACCGCGTGGACATCCCCTGTGAGATGGAGGTTGAAATCCTCCATCGGAACTACCTGCGAGTACCCACCGCCTGCTGCACCGCCCTTGATGCCAAATACAGGGCCAAGTGATGGCTGCCGTATGCAGGTGAACACCTTTTTCCCGATGTAGCCGAGAGCCTGAGAAAGACCAATCGTTGTGACTGTTTTGCCCTCACCTAGAGGGGTCGGGGTTATCGCCGTTACGTCGATTAATTTGCCATTTGGCTTGTCCTTTAGTCTTTCCAGGACATCCAGGCTGACCTTAGCTTTGTACTTACCGTACAGATCGATCTCATCTTCGAGAAGGCCGATTTCTTCGGCTATCTGGGCGATGGGTTTCATCTTTGCGGCTTGGGCAATGTCCAGGTCGCTAAGCACTGTGAAAGCCTCCGATCTAAAAATTTTTACATCCTGCGTCATTCCGTAATTTCTAACGTACTGATCACTGCATAGATCGCTAAACCACGAGATGAACCTCGCGGCGTGGAGCGGGCATCCGAGATGCCACGAGATTTATCCCGCGGTGCAGAGGTCAGTAGGGCGGGGCTTGCCCCCTGCCGCGTCCTACTTCGCCGACGAGTAGGCTTTATCCAGCAACTGGACGGTATGGATGACTTGCATCGGCAAATCGTGCTTCTTCAAACCCGATGATAGTTGCATCATACAGCCCGGGCATCCCGTAGCCAGGAACGAAGCTCCTGTTCTGGAGACATTGCCCATCTTGCGGCTCAATACCTTCTGCGATAGGTCGTAATGAGTCAAGAAGAACGAACCTGCGCCACCGCAACACATATCGGCCTCGGCAGCTTCCTTGAACTCCAGTCCTGGGATACCCTTCAGGATGTTGCGCGGTTGAGCTGTTACTTTTTGGTACCGGACTAGGTGGCAAGGGTCGTGGTAGGTTATCTTAGCTTTAAGCTCGCCCAGCCTATCGTTGAACTCTATTCCGGCCAAAAATTCGCTGATATCCTTCATCTTCCCGGCTACAGCCTTCGCCTTTTCAAGGTACTCTCCATCGTTGGCGAACAGCTTGGGATACTCTCTGATCATGGAGCCGCAGGTGGCGCAATCGGTGACGATGGCATCTACATCCATGCCATACATTGCGTCTATGTTAGCCATAGCTAGCTTCCGCGCGGCCTCACTATCACCGTAGACCATGGGAGGTTTGCCGCAATCTACTACACTTGGAATCAGCACCTCTGTGTTGTTGGCGTAGAGAACTCGCACCATTGAGACAGCAACCCCTGGGAATACGAGGTCGGTGCCACAGCCAATAAAGTAGGCTACGCGGTACTTGCGATTGGGAATTGGCCGCATCACAGACGAGAGCGACTGCCTCGCGCTTCGAGAGTTCATCTTAGGGAGCGTATCTTGGGCACGGTGGACGTCCCTGCCCAATATTCTGGTGAGCCCTAGCCCCTTGGCCGCCGGTTGAAGTCCGGTTACCTGGCTGAACCACACGGCCTTACCTGTCGAGTCTAGTAACCCTTTATTCGGGAGTAGGCTGCGGAAGATCACCCTCTGTACCCAGGGCATACCCTTCAACTGCACGAGGTGTTCGACAGCCTTCTCAACGATCTCGGCTGTAGGGACCTGCGGCGGACAATGGGTAGTGCACCCGGCGCAGCGCAGACAGGTGCCCAACGCCTCCCGGACATCGTCTTCCAGTAGCTCGATCCTGTTCTCGAGAATGTTTCTCACCAATGCTACGCGGCCTCGAGAAACCTGCCACTCCAGGCCGGTTGTCTTATAGGTTGGGCAGCCGGCCTGGCAGAATCCGCACCGGTTACACTTCTCGACCAGCGATTCCAACTCTTGCATCGAGTCCTGAGTCCTGAGTCCTGAGTCCTGTTGCCCGATGCCTGTTGCCTGATTGCTGATGCCTGATTGCTGACTGCTCGTAGACATCTACGCCCTCCCTCCCGGTGTCCTTGCGGGACTCCAGAGATTGTTGGGATCCAATTGGGCTTTGATCCTCTGCATCACTCCGTAGTCATCTCTGGGTGGCCAGTATTGCAACCGCTTTGAGATAGCCTGCGACGCTTTCAACGGTATGGCAAACCCACCGCAGCGGGCAGCAAGCTGTTGCAGCTCCCCGGCAGCGGTTACCAACCGCTCTTCCTGGCCTTGCTCCGCAGATATCAAGCTGTAGACGATGCCGTTGCCCGCATGGGAAGCGAAGGCTACCTGTAGCCCATGATTCTCTTGGAGTTCGATAAGGCCGCCTACGAAGTCGATCACCCGCTTAATGAGCACGGAGCCCTTTACCAGCATGGCCGGGCGATCTTTGGGCATCCTGGCGAATACCAGTTTACGCTGTTGCCATAAAGTGGCTTCTTCGGTTCCCTCTAGGATAGACAGGGCTCTTGCCTCGCGCTTCCTTGCCAACTCCTGGAGATCCTTCTTCTGGCGATCCACAGCCTCTTTTGCCCCCTCAACCTGAACCGCCAGTAGATACTCGCCCTGCTTTAATCCCAGCTTAAACTCTGCATCCGCGGGCAATGCGCCCGAGCTGATCAGCTCGGCGGTTGAAGGCCTCATGAATGAGGCAAGGATATCGCCGACGGTATTGCAGCTACCGGAGAGCTGGCTGAATATCATCGCCACAGTAGCCTTAGCCTCAGGTAGAGGCAGAAGTCGGAATGTGGCCTCGGTAATGGCTCCCAGTGTGCCCCAGGAGCCTATGTAAAGCTTCTTCATATCGTAGCCGGCGACATCCTTCACAGTCTTGCCGCCCACTTTGATGGCCTGGCCGAACGGGGTCACTATCCGCATACCCAGCACCATATCTCTCGCGGTCCGGTACAATAGCCGATTGGGGCCGCTGCTGTTGGTGGCGAGCATGCCGCCGATGGTCGATCGCGCTGAGTCGACGGGGTCCAGGGGCAGGAACAGTCTAGCTTTAGCCAGCTCCGCTTGAAGCTCATCTACCAGCATTCCGGCGCCAACTGCTACCGTCAGGTTAGCCGCGTCGAGATCCAGCGCCACCAGCTTGGTGGTGCCCAGGACTATGCCTTCCCGGGTCTGCACCGGCTCCACGTCCTGTTTGCTTCCGCTTCCCCACACCACCACCTGAACCTTCTCGGCGTTGGCCACCTTCACCACATCGGCGATCTCCTTCTCTGAGGAGGGCAACACCGCCGCCAGTGGTTGTTCACCGAATGCCGAGTACAGGGCGCCTTTCTCTCCGGCCAGAACGTTATCCGGTCCGACGATCTCTGCAAGACGTGCGCGAGTTGACTCAGATCCCTGCGCCGCTAACGTCATCACTGCACCCCCATTCCACTCGGCTGCTCGTTCGGTAGCAGCTTGTTGGGATTCAACATATTGTTTGGGTCGAATGTTTTCTTTATCAATCCCATCGTAAAAAGCTCATCGGGGCCGAACTGGAGAGCCATGGAGTCTTGCTTCTCCAAGCCGATCCCATGCTCGCCGGTCAGAGTGCCTCCCATCTCGAGGCACAGCTTCAAAATATCTTTGCCGGCTTTGTGTACC
>JBMNNU010000255.1:0-4906 GCA_050942695.1 Chloroflexota bacterium | reverse complement strand
CATTGAGGTAGGTCTCCTGCTGGCCGGCGAAGGACATCCCCGGCAGATCCTCGGCAGTGGCGGATGATCGCACCGCTACCGCCGGATCACCTTCTCCGAGGCTAACATAGGCCTGGCGGACCGCCTCGGCGACCTCCTCCGGTATGGACCCGTCGTTAAACAGATCTCGGATGGCTGTCGACGCGCGCTCTAGAGATGTGGGGTCGTCGACTACCGCGGAGGCCGCAGCCTCGACTATCGCCTCCTGCACGTCGTTGGCCTGTACGAAGCGGCGATAGGTTGCAGTAGTCAGGTGAAAACCAGGTGGTACCGGTAGTCCCGCTGCCGCCATCCTGGCGAGCGAGACGCCCTTGCCACCGACTAGCTGCAGCTCCGCCTCAGCAGATTCTAGAGGCAGACACACTGGCGTTGGTGAGTCTATGCTCATCGCGATCATCAACCTCTCTAGGTTTCAATATCCGGGAACTCGGGTCCAGAGACTTAGCTGTTGAAACCGATCTTCATTGATTCGCCCTGCTTTTGTATCTTGTCTGTTGGCGAAAAAGTCCACTCTTTTAACGTTGTGGCGTCGACGATCTGAAGAGAACCCGAAGGTGCACCCAGCACACGTTCCAGGGCATCGGTAAAAGCGGCGACGGTGTCTTCGAGACACCGCGGATCGTCTCGTTTCGACTCTAACGATAGGAGCATGCTGACGAGCACTTCGTTGAGGTCCTCTAGAAGGGACACGGCGATCACGCCAGCCTGATCGGGATAAGGAGTCGTAAAGACGCCTTCCTGGATCCCCTGGCGAACAATCGTCGCTAATAGGGGCGCGATGCGTTTTACCCCGGTTGCGTGTAGCTTTAGGCGGACGATGGCGTTGTCGTCGGCAAACCATACGCGCGCTAGCTCGAGCACAAAGGGCTTCCGTTCGGTTTTCCAACGAACGATCACGTCGAAATAGAGCTGGAGCTTCTCGAGGGCAGTCAGTTGAGGATCGTACACGATGGGGATGATGATCTGCTCCACATCTTCCACCATTCGGTTCGTTAGTGCCTCTAGCACTGCCTGTTTCGAGCTGTAGTAGTGATAGAAAGCCCCTTTAGAGATATGGAGCTCGTCCAGGATATCCTGGATCGACATCTGTTCGTAGCCTTTAATCTGCACGAGCCGTTGGGCCACGTCGAGGATTTCGTTGCGTTTCGCGGCGTATTCCTTTTCGTTGACGACTCGAGCCATAGCCCCCTGCTTTTTAATAAACCGACGGTCGGTTTATATATTGCCCAGAGCATACCCCACCGCGTGTTTGCTGTCAATGGGCATTCGACAGATTGTGTCACTGCTCAGGGAAAATGTCCGCCCGCCCGTCCTCGGTTTATAGAGCAAGGTGCTGTGGTGCCTGATGAGCGGGCAGGAATGCACAGTCCACGCTGGCTGGGATGCTTGGATCGCGAAAAACGCGAAAGAAACGTGAAAAACGCGAAAGCGAGGTCCTTAACCGAGCGGTTTTCCCGTGCCGAAGCGGGAAGGGTGGGAAGAACGCTCTCTCACACATCCTCTTTCGTGCCTTTCGCGCCATTTCGTGCCTTTCGCGATCCAAACGTCTCGGCGAGCGGCGAAGGTGGCGGGAAACCAAAACCTGCCCACTCCTGAGGGACAAGCCGCCTGCCTAAATGAGCAGGTGTATAGTGGCGACTATCTGCGCCGCCGGTATCTTAAAATTGCTAGGGCGGCAACTACGGCGCCGATGGCGACGAGACTCCGAGTAAACCATCGCCTTCTGGATGCCGCTGAGACCGTTTCCGCTGCCTCCGCGGCCCGTTCTAGCAGCGTCACCGTGCCGGCGTCACCGTCGACTCGGATCAACTCCCCACTTTTGATCCGCTTAGTGGCTACCCCCGTGCCCAGGACCGCGGGGATGCCATATTCGCGCGCGACTATCGAGCTGTGGCTCAAAGGCCCGCCGACATCGGTAACCACAGCCGAAGCTAGCGGGAACAGGGGCGTCCATGCCGGTGTAGTAACTCCTGCCACCAGCACCTCCCCCTGCCTCATCTGCCCGAAGTCCTCCGGACCGTGCAGCACCCGAGCTCGCGCCGTGACCCGGCCAGCGCTCACCGCGATACCCTTGATGATGTTGCCGCCCTGCTCCTCCACACGAGCTGGCATGAACCGATCCATGTCGATGCCTCCGAGACGCATCCCCTTCGGCAGACTCACCGGCGGAGTAGCCCGTTTCTGCCCGCGCCAGATCATTTTGCGCCTTTCGACCTCGGCGTCGTGGCTGTCGATCCGCGTTGCCCCATCGTCCAGCGCTGCGGCAGCTTGCTCGACCTCGGCTAACTCCAACCAGAAGACGTCGTCGGCCTGTGAGATCGCACCGACTGCAACCAAGCGCCGACCCAACTCTAGCAGCATCCGGCGCAGCAGAGGCCAGCCCAGCCCCACGCCTGCGAGAGCGTTCTCGCGCTCCGGCGCGGCGTCCTGTGCCCACCTGAGCAACCGGTGGAAGATTCGCCACCGTACCCCGTCCAGTCGCGAGCGCACCGCCTCTATCGCCTCTTCCCGGCGCTCGATTGCTTGCCGCTGGCGCTCGCGGGGGTCGATCCCTTCTCCTCGAATGTAGAACTTCATCGTCTCGAAAAGCGGCGCGGGCTCGTCGGCGGGCACCGGGTTGACGAAGTCTAGGTCGTACAGCATGTGCCCGTAGCTGTCCAAATGGGCCTGGAAGCGATGCTGCCATTCCCGCCACACCCCATCATCCAGGCCGTCCGGCGGCGCCTCCAGAGTGAGCAGGTCGCTAACCCGATCCGAAGGGGTGTCGATGAGCAGCCTGGCGAGATCCGGGTGCTCGCGGCACCAGGCGGCGAGGTCGTAGAGCGACTTCTCCGCCTGTATAGGCAGGCTGTCGAAGCCCAGCAAGAAGGTCTGCGCTGGCGGGTCGCCTGCGCGTTTGACCAACCGGTTATAGAACTCCGTGAACAGGACCTCGCTCATCACGGCCAGTGGGATCACGGTCTGAACGCCGGTGTAGAACTGGACGCCTCGGTAGAGCATCTCGCGAGCGCCGTCGAGCAGCTCGGCCGCTGGCAACTCCTTAAGCGTCCTTGTCTTCCATGCTTCGATAGGCCGCTCGTATTGAGGTAGGTATACCTCCCGCAGCCGTCGTGTGGCATTCTTGAAGATCGGAACGTAGGCCGGGATATTGGTCAACATCTGAACCCAGAACTGAACCGGAATTCGCATATGTATATAGCCGTATCCGTTGATGGTCGAGAAGCCTATCGCGGCTTCGAAGTCAAAACCCACCTCTTTCAAAATGTCGCTCAGGGTCTGTACGATCGGCTCGGGCGCCATAGTTGCAAAGAGCGGCGACAGAGGGTTGGGCAACTGTTCGATGATACTGGCTCGATAGTAATAGCTGGTTGGATCGGGAACGCTCCAATCGGTTGGCACAGCTCCGATCGGTTCGGGCAGGGCAGTGATCGGGCGTGACTGAAGGATGATGACCTGCCCATCGGCCAGCGCCCACTCGATATCTTGCGGCGCTCCGAACTGCGTCTCGATACGAACGCCATAACGCACCAGCTCCGCCGCAGTTCGGTCGTCGAGCACAGGCTGCCGACGCATCTTTTCCGGCACAGGCTGCTCCGCTGTACCGTTTTCCGTTGGCACCGTCATCATCGCCTTGTCGGCGGTCTCGCGCGAGAGCACCCGCCCACTCCCCTTGTCGACCACCAGATGGTCGGGCGTCACCGCACCTCCAACCAGGGCCTCGCCCAATCCCCAGGTGGCGTCTATCACAGCTTGGTCGCGCCGTCCGTTTGCGGGATTGGCGGTGAACAGAACTCCGGCCGCCTCGGCATCGACCATCCTCTGAACCACCACCGCCAGGCTAACGGACTCCGGGGCGATGCCCTGGCGCGCCCGATAGGCCATAGCCCGAGCGGTCCAGAGGGAAGCCCAGCAACGACGCACTGCATCCAGCAGGGCATCCTCGCCTCGCACGTTCAGGTAGGTCTCCTGCTGGCCGGCGAAGCTAGCTTCCGGCAGGTCCTCCGCCGTGGCCGATGAGCGCACCGCTACAGCCGCCTCACCGCCATCCAACTGCTCGTAGGCCTGGCGGATTGCCGATGCGATTTCCTCTGGAATGGCGGCGCCGTCGAACAGTTCCCGTATAGCTGCAGATGCTCGTTCCACCGAAGCCGGGTCGCCGGGCTTTGCTACTTTAGCCGCCTCGACGATGGCTTGCTGAATGCCGCTGGCTTGGACGAAGAGGCGGTAGCCTTCCGTGGTGATGTGAAAGCCGGGGGGGACCGGCAGCCCGACTGCCGCCAATCTCGCCAGCGAGGCTCCCTTGCCACCTACGGTTTCCAGCGTCGCCGATGAGTCGTCGAGCGGGAGGACTAATGACAGATCAGCTCGGTAATTCATAGACTAACCCCTTCTGTTCCAGTTTGGCGCCGACTTCGACCTTCGCCTCCAATAGATGGCGATACCGATTGCTGTTCCGGCCAGCAGTGCAGTCCGCAACGCCAACCAGGCGCTCATGGCTCGACGGCCTTCCTGGGAAGCTCTGGTCTCGATTGCCGTGCCACCCTCTCCTCCCACTTCGTCCAGGAGTGTCACGTTGCCGGCTTCGCCGTCCACGGCCACCATCTGCCTGTTGCGGATTCGACAGGTTCCGTTTCCTGTACCCATAACCGCCGGGATGCCGTATTCCCTGGCGACTATGGAGCCGTGAGCCGTGACGCCGCCGATGTCTGTGACCAATCCGCGTGCCTGGCTTAATAGAGGCGTCCAGGCTGGCGTGGTCGTGGGGCACACTAGGATGGTATCCGGGACCATTTTGTCGAAGTCGGCGGGCGATAGGATCACGCTGGCTGGGGCGGTTACCCGGCCGGGGCTCACGGCGAAGCCGCGC